>CAHJWU010000276.1 GCA_903643085.1 Rhodospirillales bacterium | reverse complement strand
CGATCTTCCGGTTATGCCGTTGCGTGGTGTCATGCGGGCAAGCTATCGGCGGGGGATGTGGGCGTCGAGGCGCGTAGGCCAAGGTTTTCGGTTCTTTTTCGCCAGGCAGCGCGGCTTGCCTTTGCGTCCTGCCGCCAAACCGGCTCTTGCTCTCCCATGACCGATGCTCCCGCCGAACTCACCCGCCTGCTGACCATCATGGTCCGGCTTCGAGACCCGCAAACCGGCTGTCCCTGGGACCAGGCGCAGGACTTCGCCACGATCGCCCCCTACACGATCGAGGAGGCCTACGAAGTCGCCGACGCCATAGAACGCCAGGACATGGCCGCCCTCCCCGACGAACTGGGTGACCTCCTCTTCCAGGTCGTCTACCACGCCCGCCTCGGCGAGGAGGCCGGCCGCTTCACCTTCGCTGACATCGCCCGCGCCATTGCCGACAAGATGGTCCGCCGCCACCCCCACGTCTTCGGCGATGCCGCCGCCCGCCAGGCGGCCCTGCACAGCGACCTCTGGGAAGCCCAGAAAGCCGCCGAACGCCGCGCCCGCGACGAGCACGGCGCGCTCGCCGGCGTCCCCGTGGGCCTGCCAGCCCTAACCCGCGCCGAAAAACTCAGCAAACGCGCCGCCCGCGTGGGCTTCGACTGGCCGGACACCGAGGCCGTACTCGCCAAGCTGGACGAGGAAGTGGCCGAACTGCGCGCCGAACTCCCCGCTTCCGACCCCGCCCGCCTCGCAGACGAGCTCGGCGACATGCTCTTCGTGCTGGCCAACCTGGCCCGCAAGCTGAACCTCGATCCCGAGACCTGCCTGCGCGGCGCCAACGACAAGTTCGCCCGCCGCTTCGCGGCCGTTGAGCACGCGCTGGCCGCCCAGGGCCGCACCCCCGCGGACTCCAGCCTGGCCGACATGGAAGCCGCCTGGCACGCCGTCAAAACCGCCGAACGCACCGCGCCCTGACCCGCCTGGCGGCCTGTCCGCCTTTCCTGACCACGCCTGCGGACCTGCGCGGCCCTGCTGACACCCACGCCCCGCGACGCGTCGCCCCGCCTTTGCCGGACGGCCCGCGGACCCGCGTCCGCGAAGCCGGTCGCGGCGCTGTCTTCCGCAACGACCAGAAGCCTGGCTTGCCCGCCTTTGCATCTCTCGCGCCGCGCGGGATAAGCGCAGCGCCGCGATCACACACTCAACGGAAGACACCATGATCCACGTCGTTGCACTCATCACCGCCCACCCTGGCAAGCGCGCCGCCGTGCTGGAAGCGTTCCGTGAGAACATGCCAGTTGTACACGCGGAACCAGGCTGCATCGGGTACCAGCCAGTCACCGACACGCCGGACATCGGGCCGTTCCAGGCTCAGATCGGCGAAGACTCCTTCGTGGTGCTTGAGACATGGGAAAGCAAGGAAGCCCTCATGGCACATGCCGCAGCACCGCACATGGCCGCTTACGGACGCCGCGTGAAGGACATGCTTGCCAGCCGGGCGATACACGTATTGTCGCCGGCGTAGGTGACAGGCGGTTCTCTCTCAAAAAGAAAGCCTTGCTTAACCTTGCTTTGCGAGGTTCGCCCTGAACCAAGGAGCAGACCCCGCATGGCCGTTTCTAGCATCTTTTCCACCCAGGCCGCCTACCGCACCCAGACCGCGCCGGCCACCACGCTCAACGCCGCCAGGCAGCCCTCCAGCACGCCGCAGCAGACCGGCCGTACCCACCACCATCACGGCGGCGGCAAGGCGGCCTGCTCACCGCATCCACCTCGCAGTCCAGCACAGCCACAAGAAACGGCTCCCTGCTCGACACCCTGATCTAGCCGCCTCACGCGAAAAACGGTTTCCGCCCAAAAGGGCAGCTCCAGGCCACAACACCAGCCTCCGCCATATACCGCTATCGAAGACACCGGGCTTGCCGTCCGCAGGGCGATCACCCCGACCGGGCACCTGCGCCCACGTGACATCCCCCTTCCAAGATGCTTCGGCGTGTCATACCGGCCGGCCTCGGATGTGACCGTTGCGCAAGCAGGCAAGACCTTCTTCTCTGAAAAAAAGAATCAAGAACTTCGTCGCCCCGTAAGCGTGCGCTTGTGTCCGCACGCACCCGAACGCCGCACGCGAAAGCGAAAGTCTCTGCCGCTTTGTCTTGGAAATGCCGTTGCGCTCCCAGCCACGAATTGACGACGATGCCGGTTACGCCTCCGACCCGTCGCACCGTTGATGCGCGCCACAGCGTCGCGCCGCCTCGTCGGTTGGCAATCCGTCACGATCGATGATGACGCAGGCGCGAACAGCGCCATCGCCGACGTGACACCGCAATTGTCCTGCAAAAACGGACTTGCTCCTGCTGAAAGCGATCGCCGCTTCCCGCGTCTGCAACGGGCGTAGTCATCCAAGAATTTTTGACTACCGCGGATGCGCGGAGAACGCAAAGTCGTGGTCTCTTCCAAACAGAATTGCTTCCCGCCACGTGCCAACGTCAACGCCGCCGCGAAACAAACGCCAGCTTACCCGCAACCCTTAAACCTTCCGCAACCCCTCCCTGTCATTTTCCCTGCCAAGCGGCCGCGCGACTCAGCGGCCTCTCGCGCTCGTAATTGCACAGGGAAACACGGCACATGCCCACGCAGACGCACACGGTCACAATCGCCCAGGCGCTCGCCAGCAGCCAGACCGGCCTCGCCGTGGTGGACACCGCGGCGAACATCGCCGCCGCCCTGCCAAACGCCGCCTTCGTAGCCCGGGTCACCAGTTTCACCGTGTCCGCGCCTGCAACACTCGCCGTGGCGCAGCTGCTGGCGCTGGCCAGCCTCGGCACCGCATTGCATGCCGCCGCCGGCGCGCTGACGCTGAACAGCGCCGCCACCGTCACCGCCGCCCAGCTCACCGCACTCGAGACCACGCCCGGCTTCACCCTGGGCAGCGCGGCCAGCCTGACCCTGTCGGACAACACCGCCCAGATCACCGCCCTGCTCGCCGCCCACCCCGCCTGGTTCGCCCAGCTCGCCGCCGTGACCGTCCACCTGGACGGCAGCTCGATCGGCGCCTACCCGGCCGTCCTGCTCAACAACTTCGCCAGCCACAAGCCGCTCACCTTCGTCGCCACGCCCGGCAACACCGTACTCAAAGTGGCAGCCGCCGCGCACGATCTGGGCAGCAACGCCGCCAACCTGGACGCGCTGGAATCCCACACCGTGGTCAGCTTCACCCTGACCAATGACGGCGCGCCTGTCATCGCGTCCGACGCGGCCGGCCTGGCCACGCTCATCGGCTTCTCGCCCGCCGCCCACACGCTGTACGTGTCGGACAACGCGGCGAACATCGCCGCCCGCGCCGGCACCCTGTTCGGCGCTGGCTTCGCTACCATCCAGGTCAGTTCCGGCACTTTCGCCGGCACCGCCGCGCAGCTTACCGACCCGTCGCTGCGTATCCTCGCCGGCGCGCACGCCCAGCTCGCCGCCAGCGCCACCGTCTCTGGCCAGGCCGCGGCCGTCATGGTGACCCTGCCCGGCTTCAGCCTGGCCACCGGCGCCCAGCTCTCGGTTGCGGACACCGCGTCCAACCTGGCCGCCACCGCCTCCGCCTGGCTCGCTTTCGCCAGCGGCGCCACGCTCAGCGCCAACGCCACGCTGCCGGCGGCCACCGCGAACAGCCTGGCCACGATCAGCACGGCCCTCGGCGCCGGTTTCAGCCTGGGTGGCCACAGCCTCACGGTAAGCGACACGCTGCCCAGCCTGCTCGCTTTGTCCGCGCCGGCGATCTCGCTGGCCACCACCCTCGCCCTCTCCGCCAGCACCAGCGCCAGCGCCGCCCAGGCCAACGCCTTTGCCGCCCTGCCGCATGCCAGCCTCGCCGGCCACACCGTCGCGGTCGCGGACACCGCAGCCAACCTGCTCACCCTGACTGGCGCGGCCCTGGCCGACACCACGACCCAGGCCCTTTCCGCCGACGCCAGCGTGTCGGCCGCCAGCTTCGCCGCCCTGCGTGCCCTGCCGTCCTTCAGCCTGGGCGGCCACGCGCTGACCATCGCCGACACGGCGACGAACCTGCTCGGCCTCCCGGGCAGCCTCGCGCTGGCCGGCACCACCCTGCTGTCCGCCGGCGCGCAGGTCTCCGCCGCCCAGCTCACCGCGCTGGCCGCCCTGCCCGGCTTCTCCGCCAACGGCCACGCCATC
>CAHJWU010000275.1 GCA_903643085.1 Rhodospirillales bacterium | reverse complement strand
GGATCAGTGCCATGGTGAACTCCGCCGTCGCCTGGGAGAGCACGCCTGGCGTGTTCACGACGGTGATGCCGCGCGCCCGGGCGGCAGCCACGTCAACATGCTCGGTGCCGACGCTGAAGGTGCCCACCGCACGCACGTCCGGTCCCAGCGAGCCGATCACCGCGGCGTCGAACCGGTAGCCGGGAATGCAGATCACCACCTGCGCGTCCTGCGAGCTGGCGGCCAGCCAGTCCCGCCAGGCAAGCTGCCCAGGCATGCGCACATCGTATGCGGCGTGCGCCCGCGCCATTACCGCGTCGGGCAGGAGATGCGTCAGAAGCAGGATCGGCCTGGTGCTGGGATTGGGCAAGCTGGACTGTCCTGAAAGCAAAGAAGCCAGTTGTATCGGGCGTTTTGCCAAACCGGTCGATACGGGACCGTCAGTCGTTTCGCACGCGTCTGCGGCATCTTGCGGAAATCACGCCTCGGTGAACGAGGCCCGCTTCCCGACCAGGCAGGTTCAGCCAGTGTGTCCGTTGAGCCACAGCAACACGGCAGCCGTTGGAACTGCGGTGGCATCTCGCAATCCTCCGCCGTAAATGCAGCGTTGTGGTCCCCGGAAGACATGTCGAGCCAGACGCGCGCATGGTCCAGAGACAGTGAAACAGGAGATACGCTTTATGAAGCTCAGGAATGCGCTTCTGGTTGCCACCACGTTCGCGGCCCCTGCCGTGGCCGTCGCGCAGCCAGTCACCGGCCCGTATATCAGCCTCGGCGCCGGCGGAAACTACATCCAGGACCAGAACCTGAAGGACGTGAACATTCCGGGTGTGGGCCTGAACAGCTACGGCACCTCTAACAACGGGCACATCCGTGTTGACGCCAACGTCCTGGGCTCCGCCGCCATCGGCTACGGCCTCGGCAACGGCTTCCGCATCGAGTTGCAGGGCGACTACAGCAAGAACACGCTGACCAGCCTGGACAGCCTCAACGCCGGCGGCCGCGAGGAACAGTACAAGGGCTTCGTCAACGTCCTGTACGATTTCGACCTGTCGCCCTTCGGCCTGCCGCTGGCCCCCTATGCCGGCGTGGGCGCCGGCTATGACCAGGTGCACTTCCAGAACGGCCGCGCGTCCGGCTACGTGAGCGACCCCACCTCTGCCACCGGCGTGGACACCGTGTTCATCCGTTCGACCAACACGCAGGGCAATTTCGCCGCCCAGGGCATCCTCGGCGTCGCCTACAACGTCACCGCCATCCCCGGCCTGGCGCTGACCCTCGAAGGCCGCGTAAGCGCGCTTCCCGAGAACCAGAGCTACCACGGCCAGTTCTTCGCGCCGAACGTCGCCACGCGTATCAACTTCCGCACCGACTACACCATCAACTACGAAGGTGTCGCCGGCATACGTTACGCCCTGTTCAGCCCGCCGCCGCCGGTGGCGCCGCAGCCCGCCGCGCAGACTCCGCCGCCCGCGCCGGTGACGCAGGCCCGCACCTACCTCGTCTTCTTCGACTGGGACCGTGCCGACCTGACCGCCCGCGCCCGCCAGATCGTCGCCGAAGCCGCCTCCGCCTCGACCCACGTCCAGACGACGCAGATCGAAGTCAACGGCTACACGGACCTTTCCGGCACCGCGGCCTACAACCAGCGCCTGTCCGTCCGCCGCGCCCAGAGCGTGGAATCCGAACTGGTGCGCGACGGCGTGAACCGCAGCGAGATCAGCATCCACGGCTTCGGTGAGAGCAACCCGCTCGTCCAGACCGCCAGGGGTGTGCGCGAGCCGCAGAACCGCCGCGTGGAAATCATCCTCAAGTAAGTCGGGGACGATCCGCCACGTGGAGAACAGGGGAGGGCCGTCTGGTCCTCCCCTTTTTCGTGTGCGTTTTTGAGCAGAAAACCTTGCCTCCCTCGGCGGCTGACGGACAGGCGCGCGGCAGCGGACCGAACGTTTTTGCTTTTTTCAAAAAAGAAAACCTTTTTGCCTTTGCTCAGGAGACCACCAGCAATGACTCGCCGCGTCCTGCTTTGCACCGCCGCCCTGGCCTGCGCCGCTCTGCAGCACGCGGCCGCCCAGCCGGTCACCGGCCCGTATGTCAGCCTGGGCGGCGGCGGCAACATCGTGCAGGACGAGACGCTGCGCCTGAACCCGGCCTTTCCCGCAGGCAAGCTGCGCTTCGACACCGGCGGGGCTGCCGGGGTGGGGGCTGTCGGTTACGGCTTCGGCAACGGCTTCCGCGTGGAGGTGGAAGGCGACTGGCGCTACAACGGCCTGCGCCAGTTCCTGGAGACGCCGTTCCCCACGCGCGCGGGCGGCGAGCAGCAGAACTACGGCGGCATGGTCAACGCGATGTTCGACATGGATATCGGCAGCCCCTACGTCTATCCGTATTTCGGCGCCGGTGCCGGCTACAGCTTCGCCCGCTGGGACCACATACAAGTGGTGGGCACCACAACGCCCTATGATTTCCGGGCGGACGGCACCTCAGGCAATTTCGCCTATCAGGGCATCTTCGGCCTCTCTTTCCCCGTGGCCTTCGTGCCGGGCCTGTCGCTGACGGCGGAGTACCGCTTCTTCAGCGTGTTGGGGAACAACCAGTTCAACGGCGCCGAGATCGGCGACCGCGGCCCCTTCGGCCCCCGGCCGCTCGCGGTCTCCCGCGGCAACGCCGACATCACCACCGACTACAACCACACCGCCCTGCTCGGCCTGCGCTACGCGCTGTTCACGCCGCGCCCAGCACCCGTCCAGAAGCAGGCGGAGCAGGTGAGCAGCCCGCCGGTCACCGAAAGCCGGACCTACCTGGTGTTCTTCGACTGGGACCGGGCGGACCTCACCGCGCGGGCGCGCCAGATCGTGGCCGAAGCCGCGCAGGCGTCCACGCATGTGCAGACGACCCAGATACAGGTGAACGGCTATACGGACCTGTCGGGCACCGCCGCCTACAACCAGCGCCTGTCGGTCCGTCGCGCGCAGAGCGTGGAGGCCGAGCTGGTGCGCGACGGGGTGAGCCGCGGCGCGATCAGCATCCATGGCTACGGCGAGACGAAACCTCTGGTGCAGACGGCCAAGGGCGTGCGGGAGCCGCAGAACCGGCGGGTGGAGATCATCCTCAAGTTAAGCGCGCAGCCTCCCTGCCGGCACACGCCTGCGCAAAACCGGATGACGCTTTCACCCAGGCGCAGGAGCAAAAGTTTTTTGCTTCTTTTTCTCAAAAAAGAAGGCTTTCCTTAGCTTACGCCGGCTTCGCCTTGGAGCTGGAGTGCCGGACCTTGCGGGAGCCGGCCAAGGCAGGCTGCGCGCCCGTGCAGGTCTCGAACGTGATCGGCTGCACGATCGCCTTGGCGTTCGTGAAGTCGTGCAGTTCCGACGCGTCGTGCAGGCTCATCACCTCTTCGAACATCACCTCCAGGTTCTCGCAATAAGCGGTGCCGGCCTTCAGCCCGTCCTTCTCCTGCTCGTCGGCGAGGTTGGTGATATAGGCGTCGTACTGCGTCTGCCCCTGGCGGCCGTAGGCGCGCTTGAAATACGTGGCGAGCCCTGCCTCGGCGCTGGCCACCTGCGGCTTGTAGCGGGACATGAAGGCGTTGTACCGGTCCTGCTTCTTGCACGCCAGAGCGGTGAGCATGAGCTGGCTTTTCAGTCCCTCGATGTCGAATGCCGTCCGCTCGGCAGCGAACTCGCAGGCCGGGGCGCCCACGGCCGCCGCCTTGCCGGATCTCGGGTGCTTGGTTGCCGCCTGCAGGCAGGGCGAGGCGAGCAGGCCGGCGGCGAGGAGGCCAGTGGTGAGGAAGCGGGCGGTAAGGAAGCGGGCGGTAAGGAAGCGGGCGGTAAGGAAGCGGGCGGTGAGAAATCGCATGAGGAAACTCCGGCAAACGCGCGTTTTGACTGGGCCTGCAGAGGTAAATCGGCTGTAGGCGACGGACGCAACTGAAAATCGCTGGCTGTTGTGATCCGGTTACACTCGTGGGCTACTGGCCGGGCGCGTTGCGTCACGCTATGGCACGGCGTCAAACGCCCACACAGCGGAGTTCCGTCCCAGTGCAGCCACGTCTCGCCGTCCCGACCCTCGCTTGCGGCACGCTGGTGTTCGCCCTGCTGCTCTCCGGCTGCCAGACGCCGCCGGCGCCCGTGGCCGAAGCGCCGGCCGGGTTGTTGCCGCTGCACCGCGGCCCGCCACCCGCCGCCCTGTGCACCGTCAACAACC
>CAHJWU010000274.1 GCA_903643085.1 Rhodospirillales bacterium | reverse complement strand
TACCGGTTCGTGCTGATCAAGCCGATCCAGGATTACGGCGCCCTGCAACCGGGGGCCCGCGCGACCGCGGTGATACGGCGCGCCGCCGCCGGCCTGCCGTTCGTGCAGGACGGCAGCGCGCGCGTGCGCATCACCGGCCCGGTGGCGCTGGATGATGACGAGTTCGCAACCGTCGCGCACGGCGCGGCGAGCGGGCTGGCGGCGAGCCTGGTGCTGGTCGTGCTCTGGCTGTGGCTGGCCGTGCGCTCCTGGCGGCTGATCCTGCCGATCATGGGGACCCTGCTGCTCGGGCTGGACCTGACGGCGGCCTTCGCGGCGCTGGCGGTGGGCACGCTGAACCTGGTCTCCGTCGCCTTCGCCGTGCTGTTCGTGGGGCTGGCGGTGGATTTCGCCATCCAGTTCGCCGTGCGCTTCCGCGAGGCGAGCACCATGCATCCTGACATCGCATCCGCGCTGGGCGCCGCCGGGCGGCGCAGCGGCGGGCAGATACTGGTGGCCTCGCTGTCCACCTCGGCGGGCTTCTTCGCCTTCACCCCCACCGCCTTCGCCGGCGTGGCCCAGCTCGGGCTGATCGCCGGGACGGGCATGCTGATTGCGTTCGCCTGCACGCTGAGCGTGCTGCCCGGGCTGATCGCGCTGTGCCGCCCGGCGCCGGAGGCCGGCGAGGTGGGGTTCGCCTGGGCCAGGCCGGCCGACGCCTTCATCGTGAGGCACCGCAAGCCGATCCTGGCCGGCGCCGGTGCGCTGGCCGTGCTCGGCGCGGGCCTGGCGCCCTGGCTGCAATTCGACGGCGACCCGCTGCACACCAAAAACCAGACGAGCGAATCGGTGACCACGCTGGCGGACCTGGCCGCTGACCCGGTCACCAACCCCTACAGCATCGAGATGCTCGAGCCTTCCATCGGCGACGTGGCCGCGCTCTCGGCCCGGCTGCAGACGCTGCCGACCGTGGCGGGCACGATCAGCCTGGACAGCCTGGTGCCCGCCGACCAGGCCGCCAAGCTGCCGATGATCGCCGACGCTGCTGCCATTCTGCTGCCCACTCTGGCGGTGCAGGCCAAGCCGGCGCCCGACGCCGCCGCTTTGCGCGAAGCCCTGGGCCGCGCTTTGCCCGCGATGCAGGAAGCCGCGCGGACCATGCCGCCCGGCGCGCCGTTCGCCCTGGTCACCGCGGACCTGGAGCGGCTTCGATCAGCCAATGACACCCAGCTCCTGGCCGCAGGCACCGCGCTGACCCGGTTCCTGCCAGGGCAGCTCCGCCAGTTGCAGACCGTGCTGGGCGCCGGCCCGGTGAAGCGCGCCGACATCCCGCCCGTGCTCACCGCCGACTGGCTGGCACCGGACGGGCGCGCCAAGCTGCAGGTGCTGCCCACACGCGCCGCCGCGCAGGACAGCGCCGGGCTGCACCGCTTCGTGGCCCAGGTGACGCAGGCCGCGCCGGAATCCAGCGGCGCCGCGGTGGCCATCGTGCGCAGCGCGGACACCATCGTGGCCGCCTTCCGCCTTGCCGCCATCGGCGCGCTGACCGCCATCGCCCTCATCCTGCTCATCGCCCTGCGCCGCCTGCTCGATACCGCCCTGGTGCTGGCGCCGCTGGTGTTCTCCACCCTGCTCACCGTCATCGCCGCCGTGCTGCTGCCGCTGCCGCTCAACTTCGCCAACATCATCGCGCTGCCGCTGCTGCTCGGCGTCGGCGTGTCGTTCAACGTGTATTTCGTGATGAACTGGCGCGCCGGCCTGCGTACGCCGCTGGGCTCGGCCACCGCGCGCGCCGTGCTGTTCTCCGCGCTGACCACGGCGACGGCGTTCGGCTCGCTCGCGCTTTCGCACCATCCGGGTACGGCCAGCATGGGCTGGCTATTGCTGGTGAGCCTGGCTTGCACGTTGGTGTCCAGCCTGACGTTCGAGCCGGCGTTGCTGGCTTCGGTTGCGCGTCGGAGGGGAGGGTAAGGAAGGCCTTCTTTTTTGAAAAAAAGAAGCAAAAAACTTTTGTCTCTCCGCTGCGTCAGCGACGTGCTGTTTCTTGTCTTGCGTGGCTGAGACAGATGCGGGGAAGCAAAAGTTTTTTGGTCCTTTTTTTCAAAAAAGGACTGCTTGCTTTCTCGCCTGATTTATATACCGGCTTCCAGGAGACGCCGTTGCGCGCCGGCGACGACCGCCTGAAGATTGACTCTCGGCAGGCAAGGAAGGCCTTCTTTTTTGCAAAAAAGAAGCAAAAAACTCTTGATTCCTGCGCGGGCAAGTTGCCTCCATTTTTTCCCGAAAGCAGCCGGACGCCGCGCCTGCGGAGAAGCAAAGTTTCTATTCTTGTTTTGAACCAATAACATTCCTGTTCTGTCGGCGGCTGCAGAAAAATTCGCCGACAGGGAGCAAAAGCTTTTTGCTTCTTCTCGAAAAAGAAGGCCTTGCCTTGCCTCAAACCCGCGTCAACAAAACACCAGCCAGTGCCGCGGACGCCGCAGCCAGCGCAAACGGCGCGCCGGGAAACGTCACCGGAAAGAGATGCGTGGTGAACGCGTAGAACAGCGCGGCGGTGGAGATGGGCGCGAACACCGCGGTCAGGCCTTCCACGCTGGCGAGGATGCCCTGCATTTCGCCCTGCGTGTCCTCGCCGCCGCGCCCGGCCACCATGGCGCGCACGGAAGGGGTGGAAAGTCCGCCCACCGCGATGAGGCAGACGGCGGGCAGGATGGTCCAGGCGGCCGGCGTGATTGCCAGCAGGCCATAGCCCACCACCGCCGCGGCGTAGCCGACGACCGCGGTGGCGCGCTCGCCGAGGCGGGCGTTTATGAATTTCAGAAGGAAGCCTTCCACGGTGGCCTGGGAGAGGCCGATCGCGGCCAGGATGAGGCCGTTCCTCGCCGGCCCCCAGCCAAAGCGGTAGCCGGTGAACAGCACCAGGCTGCTCTGTACCGCGCCAAGCCCGATCCAGGTGCAGGACCAGGCGATGGTCAGGCGGGTGAGCGAGCCGCTACGGGCGACGTTGGCGAGCAGGGTGAACGGGTTGGCTTTCGACCATTCGATCGGCCGGCGGTTCTCGCGGGCGAGGCTTTCGGGAAGCACGAAGAGGCCGAACGCCACGTTGACCAGCGCCAGGGCGGCGGCGGCGTAGAACGGAGCGCGCAGGTTCAGCGACCCGAGCGTGCCGCCGAGGGCGGGGCCGAGGACGAAGCCGGCGCCGAACGTGGCGCCGATCAGGCCGAAGAGGCGCGGGCGCTCGGATTTCGGGGTCACGTCGGCGATGTAGGCTGTGGCGGCGGCCACGTTGGCCGACGTGGCGCCGGCAATCAGGCGGCCCAGGAACAGCCACCACAGCGTGGGTGCGTAGGCGAGAAGCAGGTAATCGGCGCCCAGGCCGGCGACGGAGGCGAGTATGACGGGGCGGCGCCCGAAGCGGTCCGACAACGCGCCCAGGAGGGGGGCGGCGAGGAACTGCACGATGGCGTAGGCGGCGATCAGGGTGCCCACCCAGGGCGCTGCCTTGTTGGCCGGGACGTGGGCGAGTTTCTCCACCAGAGCGGGGACGATCGGGGAGATTATGCCCACGCCCAGCGCATCCATGCCCAAGGTGGTCAGGACGAAGGCTATGGCGGGCTTAGGCAAGGGCGGCTTTCCGTTCACGCACGAGGCGGCGGGCATCCACGTTGGCTGGCGCCGCCGTGCGGGTCCGCGTGTTGGCTGATCCGGGCCTGTTCAGGCGGGGAAGTTCCGCGGTTCCTGTCCTGAGGAAAGGAGTGCCTGCTTTGCCGATGTGTGCCACGCGCCACGTAGCGGCACTGGATGGGCGAAGTTGCAGGCGGCGCACGCAACGTGCGTGTGAAACGCCCGTTTGCGCGAGCGTGAACGCACGATCCCCGCTGCCGCGCTTCCTGCTTCTCTACGTGGCATTGTTCTCTGCCTTCGGGGTCGCCTCGCCGTTCCTGCCCGGGCTGCTCACGCAGGACGGGGTGTCTGCGGCCTGGCTGGGCGTGGTGCTGGCATCGGGAACCGCGATCCGCCTGGCGGCGGGGCCGGTGGGCGGATGGGTGGCGGACAGGTCCGGGCGGCCGGTGCTGGTGCTCACGGCGTGCCTCTTGGCGTCCGCTTTGGTGGCCTGCTTCTACGCGCCGGCGCGGGGGGTGGGGCTGCTGCTCCTGGTGAGCGTGTGCCATGCGGCGGTGCTGGCGCCGCTCACGCCGCTGGCCGACGCGCTGGCGCTCGGCTCGGCGGCGGCGG
>CAHJWU010000273.1 GCA_903643085.1 Rhodospirillales bacterium | reverse complement strand
GGCGTGGAAGCGGCGGTGGCGCACGGACCGGCGCGGGCGGGCGACATCCGGCGCTCGGTGGGGTCCGCGGCGCGGGCGCGGGCGATGCTGGGGTTGTCGGCGGATGTGGGCTTGCGGGACGGGCTGGGTGTGACGGTCGGTCAAGGCTAAGTGGATGCACGGTGGTGTCTGGTGAGAAGGCTGCGGGACAGCGCAGCACTCTGTTCCGAGGCCGAGTCGTTTGCAAGCCAGCCCGGCCAGGAGTGACGGAGGCATCGTATCGCCGAATACCCGTCGCCAAGGAATGCGACCATAATTTGGCCGCTGCCCCGATAGCCGAAGGGCTTCTGAGAAAACGCTGGGTTGATACTCCAGATCCCCCAATGATTTCAGCAACTTTGAAAACAAGATGCTGTTCAGACACCGCCAAACGGCGAATATTTCCCCATTCAGTGATTGGCCATCTACCCGGAATCATTACACCGTCTGGCGCGAAGCGCTGCCATCCCACGCCAGGAGTGTTCCGAAGCTGAAACCCAAAATTCACTATCTCGCCTGCAGACTTTCCTGTCGGATGGACAATAAAAACCTGCCCATCAAAGCGTTCGGTTTCCAAAGCTGCACCCGTGCGGACATCCCAACGTGCCAAGAAAATGCGAAGCCGCTGACCAGCGCAGAGACAAAAGTTTTTTGCTTTTCTGCAAAAAAGAAGGCCTTCCTTGCTTAATCCATCATCGATCCAGCATGTCCGCCTCGATCCGCTCGATCTCCGCATCCGAAAACCCGAAATGGTGCGCCACCTCGTGCACCAGAACGCTCCCCACCAGACGCGCCAGATCCTCCCCCGTCTCGATCCACTCGATCAGGATCGGATCGCGATACAGCATGATCGTGTCGGGCAGGCGCACCGGGTCGGACACGCTGCGCTCGGTCATCGGGATGCCGCGATACAAGCCCGTCAGCTCCCACGCGCTCTCGATCTCCAGCGACGCCAGCGTCTCCTCGTCCGCCATGTCCTCCACCGTTATGGTGAGACCTTCCAGGTGGCGGGACAGGCGCTGTGGCAGCGCCGCGAGCGCCGCCTCGGCCATGGCCAGGATGTCCGCCTCGCCAGGCGGGATGGTATAGGCTGGCATCGTAGCACCTCCAGGCGGATTGGGGCGGCAGGCGGGAGACGCAGTATGGTGGCAAGGCTCGACGAGGCGCAACGCGCGGCGCTGGCGGCGGCGCGGCCGCTCTGGGCGATGGCCGAGGGGCGCGACGCCATCGTGCGGCAGGTCCGCTTCGCCGATTTCAGCGCGGCCTGGGGGTTCATGTGCCGCGTGGCGCTGCTCGCCGAGCGCATGGACCATCATCCGGAGTGGGAGAACGTCTACAACCGCGTGACCATCACGCTGACCACGCACGAGGCGCAAGGCCTGTCGGAGCGCGACGCGCGCATGGCCGAGGCGATAGACCGCGTGCTGGACTCGAGCAGCTAGCGGGTCCGCCGGATAGGTGTATAGCGGCGCGCAGTGTCAGGAGCGCCGCCATGCCCGTCTCGATGTATCAGTTCTCCATCCCGGTGTTCATGCGCGGCATGCAGGCGCTCGGCGACGTCCTGGGAAAAGCCCGCGCCGACGCGCAAGCCCGCAACTTCGCGCCGGAGATCCTCGTGGAGGCGCGCCTGGCGCCGGACATGCACAAACTCGTGCGCCAGGTGCAGATTGCATCGGACACGGTGAAGAACGGCGCCGCGCGCCTGGCCGCAACCGAGGCGCCCGCCTTCCCCGATACCGAAACCAGCCTCGAGGAGTTGCAGGCGCGCGCCGCGAAGACGGTGGCGTTCCTCGGGCAGATCACCGAGGCCCAACTGGAAGGCAGCGAAGCACGGCAGATCACGTTGAAATTTCCTGGCCAGGAGATAACGTTCAGCGGCGCCGAATACCTCGCCGGCTTCGTGCTGCCGAATTTGTATTTCCACATGACCACCGCTTACAACATCCTGCGGCACAACGGGGTGAAGATCGGCAAGCGGGACTTTCTGGGAGCTTGAGATCGCGCCGGCCGGGTAAGAGAAAGCAAGAAAGGCCTTATTTTTCGAGAAAAAGAAGCAAAAAGCTTTTGACTCCGCTGTCGCCGAACGTTGAAGCGCACGCGTCAGCAACGCGCTCACGAACGGGATAAAAGTTTTCGGTTCTTTTTTTCAAAAAAGAACTGCTTGCTTTCTCGCTTTACGGAGATGCAGGAAGCGCGTAGTCGAACTCGTAATGGTGCAAGCCACCAGGCTGGCTAATCGTCAACGCCCCCTGCAAGCCCTTCAGGCCATCCTCACCCGAATCCGGTATCACCGTAATCACCGCCGTCGCCGAGCCGCCCGTCATCGTGCCGCTATGCTGCAACACGAACGACCCGTGGTGGCCGGCAAGACTGCCGGTGAAACGCTCCATCGCCACGTAGCCGGCGGAACCCGCAACTCGCGTGCGCACGGCGAGCATCTGCCCAACGCTCGTCCCTTGCAGATCGCCCTGCAACACCTTGTCTATAGACAAGCTGCCAATCGAATTGTCCGCGCCGGCCACCGGCTTCAACGTCACTTCGAACGTGCCGCGCGCCACGGATTTCGTCATCACACCCCGGCTGAATGCCAGGCCCGCCCAGGACGCACACGCCGCGCCCAATAGCACGGCGCCATACCTCACCCCACGCCACCCAGGCAGAGATACTTGATCTCCAGATAATCCTCGATCCCGTATTTCGAACCTTCCCGCCCCAGCCCGGAAGATTTCACGCCGCCGAACGGCGCCACCTCGGTGGAAATGATCCCCTCGTTGATGCCGATGATCCCCGCCTCGATCCCCTCGGCCACGCGGAACACCCGGCCCACGTCGCGCGTGTAGAAATACGCCGCCAGGCCGAACTCCGTGTCGTTGGCCATCTTCAACGCCTCGTCCTCGGTGCTGAAACGGAACAGCGGCGCCACCGGGCCGAACGTCTCGTCGCGGAAGATGTCCGCCGCGCGCGGCACGTCGGCCAGTATCGTCGGCTCGTAGAAATTGCCGCCCAGCGCATGGCGCTTGCCGCCGGTCACCACGCGCGCGCCGCGCCGCAGCGCGTCCGCCACGTGGTCCTCCACCTTGCGCAACGCATCGCCGTTGATCAGCGGGCCCTGCGTGACGCCCTCATCCATGCCGTTGCCGACACGCAAATCGCGCACCGCCACGGTCAGCTTCTCGACGAACGTGTCGTACACGCCGTCCTGCACCAGCAGCCGGTTGGCGCACACGCAGGTCTGCCCGGTGTTGCGATACTTGCTGGCGATCGCGCCGCGAACCGCCTCGTCCAGATCGGCATCATCGAACACGATGAACGGCGCGTTGCCGCCCAATTCCATGCTCGTCTTCTTGATGGTAGGCGCGCATTGCGCCAGCAGCTTGGCGCCAACCGCGGTGCTGCCGGTGAACGTCAGCTTGCGCACCTGCGGATTAGCCGTCATCTCCGCGCCGATACCGGTCGCCGGCCCGGTGATGATGTTGCAGATGCCCGCCGGCAGCCCGGCGCGCTCCGCCAGCACGCCCAGCGCCAGCGCGGAAAACGGCGTCTGCGTCGCCGGCCGTATCACGCCCGCGCAGCCCGCCGCCCAGCCCGGCCCGGCCTTGCGGGTGATCATGGCGGCCGGGAAATTCCACGGCGTGATCGCCGCGAACACGCCGATCGGCTCCTTCTGCACGATGATCCTGCGCCCAGGCAGATGCGGCGGAATGGTGTCGCCGTAAACCCGCTTGGCCTCCTCGGCGAAAAACTCGATGAAGCTGGCGGCATAGGCCACCTCGCTGCGACTCTCCGCCAGCGGCTTGCCCTGCTCGGCCGTCATGATCACCGCCAGGTCCTCCTGATTGGCCATCATCAGGTCGAACAGGCGGCGCAGCGGCTTCTGGCGCTCCTTGGCGGTCAGCTTGCGCCAGTCCTTCTGCGCCCGGTAGGCGGCCGCGATCGCCCGCGCCGTCTCCGCCTGGCCCATGCTCGGCACCTCGCCCACCAGCGCGCCGGTGGCCGGATTGCGCACGGCCACCACCTGGCCGCTATCGGCCTGCACCCAGGCGCCGTCGATCAGGTTCGCCTGGCGCAGCAGGTCCGGGTCGGTGAGTTTCAACGGCGCGGCGGGGTTCAGCATGGCGGGGCTCCTAAGAAAGAAAGGCCTTCTTTTTTGAAAAAAAGAAGCAAAAAACTTTTGCTACTGACGCCGGTGCAACGCCTCGGT
>CAHJWU010000272.1 GCA_903643085.1 Rhodospirillales bacterium | reverse complement strand
GCGGCGAGCGGGCGGCCCGTATGCCGGTGAGCGGCCGCACATCCGGGCGTGCGGGCCGGCTGGCCTGCCCGATGCCGCCGGATGTCGCCGGATGTCCCCGCCTGGGGGGGCGAGCATCGGCCGGGGGCGCGGCTGACACCGTCACGCAGACGTGTAACTGCACGGCCGGACATGTCGTTAAGACCGTTTTTAGTTTCGAGATCGTTGCTTATAGCTGTTGGATGTCCGATGTTTCTTGACCTCTCCGCCTACCACCTGACCTACGATCAGGAGTTCTCGCCCGGCGCTCCGGTGACCGTCTCGCCTGATGGGAACGCGACGACGTTCAAGACGCAGTTCGACTGGGGCGGCCGCTACAACCCCTCCAACCACGAGGCGGAATTCTATTCGGATCCGGCGTTCGCGGTTAATCCGTTCAGCCAGCAGGGGGGCGAGTTCACGATCACCGCGGCGCCGGCGGCCAATCCCGCCGATTACGGCGGCCAGCCGTACACGTCCGGCCTGATCACCACGCAGACCACCTTCTCCCAGCATGGCGGATATTTCGAGGTGCGCGCGCAGGTTCCTGGCAAGCAGGGGCTGTGGGCGGCGTTCTGGATGATCCCCACGACGCTGAGCGACTTTCCGGAGCTGGACGTGCTGGAGGATCCGAACCTTGGGTCCAAGGAGCAGTATTTTCTCCACGTCACGGCGCCGAGCCAGAGCGGTGGCGGCTTCGTGGCGAGCAAGACGGATATCTACAAGGGCTACCACCAGTATGGCGTCGAGTGGAACGACCAGACGGTCACGTTCTATTTCGATCACACGGCCATTGCGGAGTATCCCACGCCGCCGGAGTTCGCGTCGCTGAACATGTACCTGCTGCTGAACCTGGCCGTGGGCGGTCCCGGGAGCTGGCCGGGTGCAGCGCCTGCGACTTCGATTCCCGCCGACTACAAGATCGACTACATACGGGTGTTCTCGAAAGCCGCGACCGACCTGGTGGTGGCGCAGCAGGCGGTCTCCTCGCCGGACGCGGTCGATACGACGCCGTCCTACGCGGTGCCGGTGGCACCAGACGTGGTGACAGGCACCGGGCCTGGCGCGCTGGTGCTGTCGATGTCGGAAGACTACTACAATCACGATGCGAAGTTCACCGTGGCGATCGACGGCGTTGCCGTGCCGGGCGTCTTCGCCGCGGTCGCGCAGAACGCGAAAGGCCAGAGCCAGAAGTTCGTTTTCTACGGCACCTATGCGCCCGGCCTGCACACCGTCACGGTGACGTATATCAACAACATGCCTGCGAGCGCTTCCTACCCGAGCCGCAAGCTGTATTTCGACGGGATGACGATAGATGGCGCGCCGAGCGGGGCTCCGGGGCCGGTGGCGTTTCGCGGCGGGCAGCATACGCTGAGTTTCGTGGCGCCCTGATGCCGATGGGCCGGTGTCCCGGCCTGCCGGCAGGTTTGGGGCTTCGCCCGGCGCCGCGCCCCGAATCGCACGCCGAGTCGCGCGCCGGACCGCTTTGAAGCCTGGACGGTCCTTTGTTCCGGCTCTGGCCTGCCCGTCTCAGATCGAGCCCGTCTCAGATCGAGCCCGTCTCAGATCGAGAACGTGATCGGTTCCGCCGAGGGGCGCGCCAGGCCGGCGGCTTCGGCGCGGCGTATCAGGTCGTCCAGCGTCAGGGCGTGCAGGTGGGTGGCGAAGGCTTTGTCCAGTGTGGTCCAGACGGGGTCGATGATTTTTTGCTGGAGGTCGCCGGTGGGGCCGTCCTCGTGCGGGGATTCGTCGGCCAGCGCGGTGCGCATGATGTCGTCGAGGTGGATGTCCCGGCGGGGGCGGCCGAGCCGGTAGCCGCCGCGTGGGCCGCGTATGCTCTCCAGCAGGCCGGAGCGGGAGAGCGATTGCAGCAGGGGTTCGATGCCGCGGCGGGCAAGGCCGGCGCGCTCGGCGATGTCTGCCGCGCTGACGGTGCTGGTGCGGCCGGCGTGGAAGGCCACGTCCAGCATGATCAGGACGGCGAGCATTCCGCGGTCTCGGCGGATCAACATGTGGCCTGGCACCTCTTGATCGCCTGAGGGTTGCCCCACGGCGGAATTCCGACAAGACTCAATGTATATCTGATAATTGTCCCGGGAAGCTGTGATGTCCAACCGAGTGGCGCGGAAGAAGCCGGTTCTCGCCGTGGCGGCGCCGAGGGGGCGCATTTACGGGAGCGTCACCGAGACGGTGGGTGGGACGCCGCTGGTGCGGGTGCCGCGTATCTCACGCGAGGACGGCCTGGTTGCCGACCTGCTGCTGAAGCTGGAGTTCTTCAATCCGCTGGCGTCCGTGAAGGACAGGATCGGGCTGGGAATGATCGATGCGGCGGAGCAGGCCGGGGAGATCACGCCGGGCCGGTCCGTGCTGGTGGAGCCGACCAGCGGCAACACCGGGATCGCGCTGGCGTTCGTGGCGGCGGCGAGGGGCTACCGGCTGATCGTGACGATGCCGGAGAGCGCTTCGATCGAGCGGCGGCGTATGCTGCGCCTGATGGATGCGCAGGTGGAGCTGACGCCGCAGAAGCTGGGGATGGCCGGCGCGATCGCGCGCGCCAACCAGATACTGGCAAGCACGCCTGGGGCCTGGATGCCGAAGCAGTTCGACAACGAGGCCAATCCTGACGTCCACGAGGCGACCACGGCCGAGGAGATCTGGGCCGATACCGAGGGTCTGGTGGATGTGGTGGTGGCCGGCCTGGGGACGGGCGGGACGCTGACGGGGATCGGGCGGGCGCTGCGGCGGCGGCGGCCCGGGTTGCGCATGGTGGGGGTGGAGCCGGCGGAGAGCGCGGTGCTTTCGGGCGACGAGCCTGGGCCGCACGGCATCCAGGGAATAGGGCCCGGTTTCAGGCCGAGCGTGCTCGACTTGGGGGAGGTGGACGAGGTGGTGACGGTGTCCGAGCGGGAGTCGATCGCCGCGGCGAGGCGGTGCGCGAGGCTGGAGGGGTTGCCGATCGGGATATCGTCCGGGGGTATGCTGCATGTGGCGATAGGGCTGGCGAAGCGGGCGGAAAACGAAGGGCGGATGATCGTGGGTATCGTGCCGTCTTTCGCGGAGCGGTACCTCTCGACGGCGTTGTTCACGGGGCTGGGGTGAGATGCGGGCCGATTACGGCTTCGTGCACGCGATCGCCACGAGGTGGATGGACAACGACGTCTACGGGCATCTCAACAACGTCGTCTATTACAGCTATTTCGACACGGTGATTAATTACTACCTGATCTCGCAGGGCGGGCTGGACATCCATGCGGGCGCGCAGATCGGCCTGTGTGTCGAGTCGCATTGCACGTACGCGGCGCCGCTGGCGTTTCCCGGGGTGGTGGAGGCGGCGTTGCGGGTGGAGCGGCTGGGGCGCAGCAGCGTGCGTTACGGGGTGGGGCTGTTTGCGGAAGGCAGCGCGGCGGCGGCGGCCGAGGGGTGGTTCGTGCATGTGTTCGTGGACAGGGTGAGCAGGCGGCCTTTGGAGATAGGCGCGGGGCTGCGGGGTGCGCTGGAGGTGTTGCTGGTCGACCAGCGCATTCCGGCCGGTTCCTGAGACGCTGCAAGTTGGTGAGGATCCGAGGGTGTGGCCGGAGCATTTCGCTCGGACAGCAGGCGGTTCTTTTCCACCAGGAACAACCGGAAAACCTTGTCGCTGTCGGGTATGCGTCGCGCAGAGACACGCCTCAACGTTCCGCGACAGCGCGGATAAGAGCTTTTTGCTTTGTCTTGAAAGACCTTGCTTATTTGTCGCAGGGTTGCGCGTCGGCGGCCAGCGCCATCCTGCCGCGGACCACGTCGCCAAGGCGTGCGCGGCACCGGCAATCCCTGCGTCCGCGCACATGCGGCGTCCAAGGGCGGCGAAGCGCCTGAGCCTGCGCAGGGATCAAAAGTTTTTTGCTTCTTTTTTACAAAAAAGAAGGCCTTGCTTTCTTACTTCCCAGGATAACCCAAGATGATCACGAAAGCCGCCGTTCTGCGCGAGGCGGGATTGCCGAGAGCTTACGCGCAGTCGCGCCCGCTGGTGGTGCAGGATATGGAGCTGGCGGCGCCAGGTTCTGGCGAGATACTGGTGCGGGTTGGCGCGGCTGGGCTTTGCCATTCGGATCTGTCGGTGATCGACGGGTCCAGGGCGCGGCCGATGCCGATGGTTCTGGGGCATGAGGCGGCCGGCGTGGTGGAGGCGTGCGGGGAGGGGGTGGCGTTCTCCGTCGGCGACCA
>CAHJWU010000271.1 GCA_903643085.1 Rhodospirillales bacterium | reverse complement strand
AGGTGGCGGCGGGGGCGGCGGCCGTGGTGCTGTTCACCAGCGGGTCCGAGGGCGCGCCGAAGGGCGTGGTGCTCAGCCACGCCAACATACTGGCCAACATCGCCCAGGTGGCCTCGGTGATCGACTTCAACCCGGCCGACCGGGTGTTCAACGCGATGCCGATGTTCCATTCGTTCGGGCTGACGGGAGCCACGCTGCTGCCTCTGCTGTGCGGGGTGCGGACGTTCTATTATCCTTCGCCGTTGCACTACCGGGTCGTGCCGGAGCTGATCTACGACACGGACAGCACCATTGCGTTCGGCACGGATACGTTCCTGACCGGGTGGGCGAAGTTTGCCAACCCGTATGATTTCTACCGGATGCGCTACATCTTCGCCGGCGCCGAGCGGGTGCGCGCGGAGACGCGGCTTCTGTATGCCGAGCGGTTCGGCGTGCGGGTGCTGGAGGGGTACGGGGCGACGGAGACCTCGCCGGTGCTGGCGCTGAACACGCCGATGCACAGCCGGCCGGGAGCGGCGGGGCGGCTGCTGCCAGGGATGGAGTACAGGCTGGAGCCAATGGAGGGGATCGCCACCGGCGGGCGCCTGGTGGTGCGTGGGCCGAACGTGATGCTCGGCTATCTGCGTGCCGCGGCGCCTGGCGTGCTGGAGACGCTGGCTGGCGGGTGGTACGACACGGGCGACATCTGTACCGTGGATGGCCAGGGTTTCGTGACCATACACGCGCGGGCCAAGCGGTTCGCCAAGATCGCGGGCGAGATGGTCTCCATGCTGGCGGCCGAGGCACTGGCGGCGAGCCTTTGGCCAGAGGCGGCGCATGCGGTGGTGGCGGTGGCGGATTCGCGCAAGGGTGAGGCGTTGGTGCTGCTGACGACGCGGAGCGATGCTACGGCTGCGGCCATGCTGGCGCAGGCGCGCGCGCGGGGGACGGCGGAGATCGCTGTGCCGCGTGCAATACGGGTGCTGGAGCGGTTGCCTCTGCTGGGGACGGGGAAGGTGGATTACGTGGCGGCTGCGCGGATGCTGGAAGTGTAGGCAAGGAAGGCCTTCTTTTTTGGAAAAAAGAAGCAAAAAACTTTTGGTCCTTGTGCGTGGCTGCTGAAGCTGTCGCCGACAGTGAGCAAAAGTTTTTTGGCCCGTTTTTTCAAAAAAGGACTGCTTCCTTTCTTCGCCTTCCCACGCGGGCGAGCGGATGCTAGGTGTTCTTGCAGTCGGAGCGTAGCGCAGCCTGGTAGCGCATCAGTCTGGGGGACTGGGGGTCGTGGGTTCGAATCCCGCCGCTCCGACCACCGTCGCCAGACGCGTTGGCGGCGTGTGGCCGCGAAGGACCTGCGCGCCGGGTCACGTGTCAGACGGCTTTAGCTCCGCCGCGTGCTTCGGGTTGACTTTTGGGCAAGGAAGCAAGGCTTCTTTCTTGAGAAAAAGAAGCAAAAAACTTTTGATCCCTGCGCGGGCTGAGCTGCTTCGCAGTGTCAGGAGGTACCTGGACGCCGCAGATGCGGGGGAAGCAAAAGTTTTTTGGTCCTTTTTTTCAAAAAAGGACTGCTTGCCTAGAAATGTATCGCCTGCCCGTAAGCGTCCAGCACAGCCTCATGCATCGTCTCGCTGACCGTAGGATGCGGAAACACCGTGTGCATCAGTTCCTGCTCGGTGGTCTCCAGCGTGCGCGCGATCGCGTAGCCCTGGATCATCTCGGTGACTTCGGCGCCGATCATGTGGGCGCCGAGCAGGGCGCCGGTCTTGCTGTCGAAGACGACTTTTACCATGCCTTCCGGCTCGCCCATGGCGATGGCTTTGCCGTTGCCGATGAAAGGGAAGCGGCCGACGCGGATTTCGTGGCCTTCGGAACGGGCGCGGGCTTCGGTCAGGCCCACGGAGGCGATTTGCGGGCGGCAGTAGGTGCAGCCTGGGATGTTCGTCCAGTCGATCGGGTGGGGGTTCAGGCCGGCGATGGCTTCGACGCAGATGACGCCTTCGTGGCTGGCTTTGTGGGCGAGCCAGGGGGCGCCGGCGAGGTCACCGATGGCGTAGAGGCCTGGTTCGCCGGTGCGGCAGAACGGGTCTATGACGACGTGGGTGCGCTCGATCTTCGCCCTGGTGTTTTCCAGGCCGAGATCTTCCGTGTTGCCGACGATGCCGGCGGCGGAGATGACGCGGTCTATGGTGAGTTGCTGCTGGCCGGCTTGAGTCTCGATGGTAACGGTCACGGCGTCGGCGGATTTTTCCGCCGCGGTGACGCGGGCGCCGAGGACGAACGTCATGCCTTGTTTTTCGAAGGCTTTCTGGGCGAAGGCGCTGATTTCCGCGTCTTCGACGGGCAGGATGCGGTCCATCTGTTCGACGATGGTGACCTCGGCGCCCATGTTCCGGAAGAAGCTGGCGAACTCTATGCCGATGGCGCCTGAGCCGATGACGAGCAGGCGTTTTGGCATGAGTTTCGGCACCATCGCGTCTTTGTAGGACCAGATGAGGTGCCCGTCTGACTCCAGGCCGGGAAGCTGGCGGGCGCGGGCGCCGGTGGCGAGTATGACGTGTTTTGCGCGCAGGGTCGTCTCGGGCGCGCCCGGCTTGGTTATGGCGAGCGTGTGGGGGGCGGTGAGTTTGGCGGCGCCGTCGAACACGGCGATCTTGTTTTTGCGCAGGAGGTGGCCGACGCCCGAGGCGAGTTGCTTGGCGATGGCGCGGGAGCGTTTGACGACGCGGTCCAGGTCGTAGCGGATGTTGTCGGCGGCGAAGCCGAACTCGCCGAGATGGGCGAGGAGGTGGTTGATCTCGGAACTGCGCAGCAGCGCCTTGGTGGGGATGCAGCCCCAGTTCAGGCAGATGCCGCCGAGGTGTTCGCGCTCGATGATTGCGGCGCGCAGGCCGAGCTGGGCCGCGCGTATGGCGGCCACGTAGCCACCCGGGCCGCCGCCGACTACTGCGATGTCGAAGTGCTGGTCAGCCATTTGCGGGACTTTCGGCGAGATGGGCGGCGAGGCGGGCGATGTTGTCCGTGGTCAGGCGCTGTATGGTCCAGTCCTGCATGCCGGTGGCGCCCATTGCGCGATAGAAGGCGAGTGCGGGTTCGTTCCGGTCCAGCACGGACCACTCCATGCGCTGGCAGCCTTGTTCTTGCGCGCGTTGTGCGAGGGCGCGGAAAAAGGCGCGGCCGATGCCGGCGCCGCGGTGCTCAGGTTCGACGAAGACGTCTTCCACGTAGAGCCCGCGGCGGCAGACGAAGGTGCTGAAATTGTAGAACCAGATGGCGATTCCGACGATCCGGCCTGCGGACTCGGCGACCATGGCGTAGGCGGCAGGCTGCGGGCCGAAGAGCTGCGCGTGGAAATCCGCGCCGGAGGCCTGCGCTTCGGCTGCGAGGTGTTCGTATTCGGCCAGGGCGCGTACGAGGCGGGCTATTTCGTTGCAATCGGCGGGTGTTGCGTCGCGCAGAACGACGGCGGCGGCGGGTGCATCCATTACAGGAGCAGCCCGAGCGGGTCCTCCACGAGCGATTTGAAGGTGCCGAGCCATTCGGAGGCCAGCGCGCCGTCGATGACGCGGTGGTCGACCGAGATCGTGCAGGTCATGACCGTGGCCACGGCGAGCTGTCCGTCGCGCACGACGGGGCGCGGCTCGCCGGCGGCCACCGCGAGGATGGCGGATTGCGGCGGGTTGATGATGGCGGCGAACTCGCGCACGCCGTACATGCCCATGTTCGAGATGGAAAAGGTGCCGCCCTGGAACTCTGCAGGTTTCAGCTTGCCCTGCTTGGCGCGTTCGAAGAGGGCTTTACCTTCGCGCGCGATGGCGGCCACGGATTTGCTGTCCGCGTTGCGTATGATCGGCGTGATCAGGCCGTCCGGAATGGAGACGGCGACGGAGATGTCGACGTTGTCGTAGAGGAAGATGCCGTCATCGGTGTAGCTGGCGTTGACGTGAGGGACGCGGCGCAGGGTGGCGGCGCAGGCTTTGATCAGCATGTCGTTGACGGAGAGTTTGTAGGCCTGGTCGCCGCTTTTTGGAGAGCGGGCGTTCAGGTCGGCACGGAGTTTGAGCAAAGCGTCGAGTTCCACATCCATGCTGACGTAGAAATGCGGGACGGTCTGCTTGGCCTGGGTGAGGCGGCGGGCGGTGACGCGCTTGACGTTGCTGAGCGGGACGAGGCGGCCCGGTTCGGTGATGGCGGATGGCGGCGTGGTGGCGGGTGGCGGTGTGGGTGCGGCCTGGGCGGGTGCGGCCT
>CAHJWU010000270.1 GCA_903643085.1 Rhodospirillales bacterium | reverse complement strand
TGGAGGCCGCCGAGAAGCTGAGCGCTGCCCGGATGGCGGCGGCGACCGGGTTGGAGGCGGCGGCGAACGCGGAGCTGCCGCCGTTGCGGCTGGAGCGGGCGCGGTTCTTCGCGGCGGTGACGCGGCTGGAGGAGGAGGCCTGGGGGGCGGCCGGTGCGGACACGGTGCGGTTCCTGATCGCCACCAACCCGGGGCAGCCGCCGGGGCCGCTGGGGCGGGTGGCGTCAGGCGGAGAGCTGTCCCGCCTGATGCTGGCGCTGAAGGTGGTGCTGGTGAGCGGGTCCGCGGTCAGCACGCTGGTGTTCGACGAGGTGGATAGCGGGATAGGCGGAGCGACGGCGGCGGCCGTGGGCGAGCGCGTGGCGCGCGTGGCGGAGGGCGTGCAGGTGCTTGTGGTGACCCACTCGCCGCAGGTTGCGGCGCGCGGGGCGGCGCATCTGCGGGTGAGCAAGGCGGTGAGCCTGGGGCGGACGGAGACGCGGGTGGAGGTCCTGGGAAGCGAGGAGCGGCGGGAGGAGATCGCGCGCATGCTGGCGGGCGAGGTGATCACGCCGGCGGCCCGGGCGGCGGCGGGGGCGCTGTTGGGGAGGAAGGAAGGCCTTCTTTTTTGAAAAGAAGCAAAAAACTTTTGCCTCCGCTGTCGCGGACCTTTGCTGCGGGGAACGGTGATTTCAGAAAGCTCTGCTTGCTTTACTCCGGCAAATCCGAAGCTTGCGGCGGATACTGCATGATCAGCCGGCGGGAGGAATGCGATATCCAGACATGCACCTTGGCGAGGAAATCCGCGCCCAGGATCATCTGTTCCGCGCCGACCTGGCCGTCATCGTCGTCGGCCAGAAGAGACCCGGCGTGCAGGCGGTTCACCGCAAAGCCAGGCTGATCGAGGATTTCCACCGACAGGCCGCGGAGGGCGAAATTGCCGATGGCGATGCGGGGAAGCACCTGCGTGAAGGATCTGATCCTCTTTGGTCCCCCGCCCCGGCTTTCGTGATGGTCCGGGCCGTCGAACCCGGCCAGGTCCAGGCGAAGGCGGGTTGCGGCCTGGCGGAACAGGACGGAGGTGGGCGAGCCGCTGTCTATGAGGGCGCGTATGCGCCTGCCGTCGATGAGGACGTCCACCTCGGCCAGCGCGTCGGCCCTGATATAGGCCAGCGGAGCGCTGTAGAGCGGCCGGGCCAGGGCGACCGTCGGCGTGCGGCAGCCGCCCGTGGCCTCGAAGAGCAGGATGTGCTGTCCGGCGAAGTCGAGATCGATGTCGTAGGAGGTCAGCAGGTCCATGCCTAGGAGGCCGTCGACCTGCGGGTCCGCCGGCGCGTCCGTGCCGCCGACGAAGCGGCCGTGCAGGACAAGCTGGGAGATGCGCAGGGTTCTGGCGAAGCCGCGATAGGCGTGCTCGCCGCCGCCTATGCCCTGGCTGTCGCGGTCGCGGCGATCGAGCGACACGCCGAGACGAGAGGCCGAGGATGTCTCGAGGCTGGTCGTGGTGGCGCCGGTATCGGCGATGAGGTTGGCACGCCTGCCGTTGATGTCGGCGGCCAGGATGTAGTGGCCGGCGAAGAACAGAGTGGGGATGACGGCCGAGGCGTTCAGCGCGCAGGTGGCGTGGGCCGGACTGGCGGCGCAGGCGAGCAGGATCGCAGAAAGCAAGGCCTTTTCTTTCAAGAAAAAACAAAAAACGTTTGTCCCTTTCGCATTTGCAGCAGATGGCTGTGCCGGGCGGGCGGGCGCGTTGCAGCGTCGGGGAAGCAAAAGTTTTTTGCTTCTTTTTTTCAAAAAAGAAGGCCTTGCTTTCTCTGCGTGGAACACCGTAGCCGGACATGATGCCGGACAGCGCCGAAAGCCCACTGATTTCTCCCGAAGAAGAGCTGGCCGCGCTGCAGCGGGCGATCGCGAGGCATGACCGCGCGTATCACGGCAGGGACGCGCCGGAAATCACCGATGCGGCTTACGACGCGCTGCGGCGGCGCAACGCGGAACTCGAGGCCCTGCATCCGGAGCTTGTGGACGATCAATCGCCCTCCAGGCGGGTCGGCAGCGCGCCTTCCGCCGCGTTCGGGAAGATCCGGCACCGGATAGCGATGCTGTCGCTGGACAACGCGTTCGGCGAGACGGCGTTTCGCGAGTTCGAGGCGCGCATCAGGCGATTTCTGGGGCTGGACGCCGGTGCGCAGGTAGCACTGGTGGGCGAGCCGAAGATCGACGGGCTGTCCGTTTCGCTGACGTACGAGGCCGGCACACTCGTGCATGGCGCCACGCGTGGCGACGGGGCGGAAGGCGAGGACGTGACGGCGAACCTGCGCACGCTGGCGAGCATCCCGGCGAGGCTGGCAGGGGCTGCGCCGCACCTCATCGAGGTGCGCGGCGAGGTGTTCCTTGGCAAGGCGGATTTCCTGGCGCTGAACGCGGCGCAAGAGGCGGCGGGGTTGCGGCTGTTCGCCAACCCGCGCAACGCGGCGGCGGGGAGCCTGCGGCAGCTGGACGTGGGTGTCACGGCGGGGCGGCCGCTGGCGTTCTTCGCCTATGCGGCCGGCGCGGTGTCCGAGACGGTGGCGGAGACGCATTGGGCGTATCTGGCGCGGCTCCGGGCCTGGGGGTTTTCGGTCAACCCGCTGAGCGAGCGTCTGGACGGGGTGGCGGACGCCGCCGCGTTCTTCACCCGCGTGGAGCAGGCGCGCGCCGGGCTGGATTACGACATCGACGGCGTGGTCTTCAAGGTTGACGATCTGGGCTTGCAGCGGCGGCTGGGGTTTGCCGGGCGCGAGCCGCGCTGGGCGGTGGCGTGGAAGTTTCCCGCCGAGCGCGCCGTCACCGTGCTGCAGGACATTCGCGTGCAGGTGGGCCGGACGGGCGCGCTGACGCCGGTGGCGTGGCTGGCGCCGGTGGGCGTGGGCGGCGTGCTGGTAACGCGGGCGACGCTGCACAACGAGGACGAGATCGCGCGGCTGGATGCGCGCGTGGGCGACACGGTCGTGCTGCAGCGGGCGGGCGACGTGATACCGCAGATCGTCAGCGTGGTGCCGGAAAGGCGGCCGGACGGCGCCGCAGCCTATGTGCCGCTTGCGCACTGCCCGGCTTGCGGGAGCCTGGCGGTGCGGCCGCCAGGCGAGGTGGTGCGGCGGTGCACGGGAGGGCTGGTGTGTCCGGCGCAGGCGGTGGAGCGGCTGGTGCATTTCTGCTCGCGCCGGGCGTTCGACATTGAGGGTATGGGGGAGAAGACGGTGGTGGCGTTCCACGCGCTCGGCTGGCTGGGCGGGCCAGCCGATGTGTTCCGGCTGGGCGCGCGCGAGGCGGAGCTGGCGGCGCTGGAGGGGTGGGGGGAATTGTCGGCGCGTCGGCTGGTGGCGGCGATAGAGGCGCGGCGGCGGATCGGGCTGGAGCGGTTCATCTTTGCGCTGGGGATACGGCGCATAGGCGAGACGAACGCCAAGCTGCTGGCGCGCCACTATGGCAGCTTCGCGAACTGGCGGGCGGAGATGGCGGGGGCTGCCGAGACCGGGTCCGACGCGAGGCTGGCGCTGGGAAGCATATTGCGGGTCGGCGAGGCGATGGCCGAGGAACTGGTGGAGTTCTTTACCGAGCCGCGCAACAGGGCGGTGGTGGACGAGCTGGCCGGGCTGCTGACGATCGAGGACGCGGTGGTTCCGGGCGGTGGCGGGGGGGCGGCAAGCGGGAAGGTGGTGGTGTTTACCGGGACGCTGGAGACGATGACGCGGCCGGAGGCGAAGGCGCGGGCGGAGGCGGCGGGGGCGAAGGTGACGGACAGCGTATCGAAGAAGACGGATTTCGTGGTGGCGGGCAAGGAGGCCGGCAGCAAGGCGAAGCGGGCGGCGGAGCTGGGGGTGCGGGTGGTGAGCGAGGCGGAGTGGGCGGAGCTGCTCGGCGGGCCGGGCTGATGCGTCTGGCGAGCCTGCCTGTCATCGACGCGCGCTACTGGGTGGCGATCTCGATCGCCAGCGTGTTCGGCGCGAACATGGGCGACCTGGTGTCGCACGACCTGCATCTGGGGCACTGGCGCGGGCTGCCGGTGCTGGCCGGGCTGTTCGCGCTGGTGCTGGCGGGCGAGCGCCGGCGCGGGTCTGGCGGCGCGGCCTGGTACTGGCTGGCGATCGTGCTGCTGCGCACGGCTGCGACCAACCTGGGCGACCTGGCGACGCATGATTTCCATGCCGACCCCCTGCTGGCGATGGCGTGCCTCGTGGCGATCCTGGTTGCGTGCGTGGCGGCGGGGCGGCGGCCGCTGGCCGGCGGCGCGGGTGG
>CAHJWU010000269.1 GCA_903643085.1 Rhodospirillales bacterium | reverse complement strand
ACGACGCCCGAACAGCGCAGCGCGTTCCGCGCCAGGCTGGAGGCGGCGGCGGCCACCATCAAGGACCGCGGCCTGGCCAGCGAGTATCGCCGCGCCCTGCTGGATCGCCACTTCGCTGCCACCAGGCGCGGCGCCCCCAGGATCACGCCCCGCGCCACCCGGCCCGAGCTGGTGGCGGACGCCGCGGATTGCAGCCGTGCCCGCAAGCTTACCGCCATCCTGCTGCACCACCCGGCGCTCGCCCATGACCTGGAAGAGGCCTACACCTCGCTCAGGCTGGCACCCGGGCTGCACGCGTTGCGCCAGGGCATGCTCGCGTATTTCTCCCGCGACTTTACCGACGAACACCCGCTTGACTCGGCGGGTCTCGCGCGCCACCTGAACACTCTTGAGTTATCTGTGGAACTCGCACTTGCCCTGGAGGAAACCCCGTCCTGTGGCCGGCCGGACGCCCAGCCGGCCGAAGCCGAAGCGGGATGGTGGCATTTCTATGGGCTCATGCACCGTGACGGACTGCACGACGCCGTGGAGGACGCAAGACGCGTCTACCTCGCAAACCCCGATGACGCCGCCTGCCTTGCGCGGTTCAACGCGTTGTGCCTCGCGTCCTTCCGGCTTCGGCGTGGCGAACAATCCGGCAGTGCGGACGCCGAGGCCGGGGAAGAAACCTACGCGTATGACGACTGAATGGACAAAGCGAAGGCAAGCACTTCTTTTCTGAAGAAAGCAGAAAACTTCCGCTCCCTGTCGGCGGCTGACGGCCACAATCCGCGACAGCGCAGGCGAAGTTTTATGTCCTTTTCGAAAAAGCAGGCCTTGCTTTCTGAAAGACGGAGCACCCGACCGAATGGCAACCAAACAGGCCTCGACTGGCGACACGGCAACAGCCGATGCCGATGCCGAAACTTCCCTCCTGGACACGCAATCGGCCGCCTTCAAGCGGCTGATCGCGAAAGGACGTGAGCGCGGCTACATCACCTTCGAGGAACTGAACGCCGCACTGCCGCAGGAGCAGATGAGCTCCGAGCAGATTGAGGACATCATGTCCCTGCTCAGCGAGCTGGGCATCCAGGTCGTCGAGAACGAGGATAACGAGGACGGCGACACGGTCGCCAAGCCGGAGAAGGCCGAAGGCGCCGAGGACGGCGAGGGCCAGACGGAGGCCGGCGGCAACGTGGACGAGGAGAGCCTCGGCCGCACGGACGACCCGGTGCGCATGTACCTGCGCGAGATGGGATCGGTCGAGTTGCTGTCACGCGAGGGCGAGATCGCCATCGCCAAGCGCATCGAGGCCGGCCGCGACATGATGATCGGCGGCCTGTGCGAAAGCCCGCTGACGTTCCGCGCCATCATCAACTGGCACGAGGCGCTCAAGGCCGGCCGTATGCTGCTGCGCGACATCGTCGATCTCGAGGCCACCCAGGGCGTGGGCGCCGCGGTGGAGGCCGAGGCCGCCGAGACCGCGGCGGCGGCAAACGCCGCCGAGCCCGGTTTCGTGGAGCCGCCGCCGCCGCCCGAGGTTGAAGGCGAGGATGGCGAGGACGGCGAAGGTGCCGGCCTGTCGCTCTCCGCGCTTGAGGAGAAGCTGAAGCCGGAGGTGCTCGAGACGTTCGAGGAGATCGAGAATCTCTACAAGAAGCTGCAGAAGATGCAGAACAAGCGGCTGGAGACGCTGACCAGCGGCGAGGAGATGAACGCCAAGTCCGAGAAGGGCTACGAGAAGCTGCGCGAGGAGCTGGTCGGTCGCGTCCAGCAGGTTCGCCTGCACAACAACCGCATCGAGGAGCTGGTCACCCAGCTCAAGCAGCTCACCCAGCGGCTGAACGGCCTTGAGGGTCAGCTCCTGCGCTTTGCCGAGACAAGCAAGGTGGCGCGTGACGACTTCCTGGCGCGCTACCGCGGCCACGAGCTGGACCCGAACTGGATGGAGACGGTGGCAAGCCTGTCCGGCCGCGGCTGGAAAGCGTTCGCCAGCAAGCACTTCGTCCAGGTGGCCGACGTGCGCAACCAGATTGGCGCCATCGCCAACGACGCCGGCCTGCCGATAGGCGAGTTCCGCCGCGTGTACGCCACCGTCAGCCGCGGCGAGCGCGACAGCGCGCGTGCCAAGAAGGAGATGATCGAGGCGAACCTCCGTCTGGTGATCTCGATCGCCAAGAAATACACCAACCGCGGCCTGCAATTCCTCGACCTGATCCAGGAAGGCAACATCGGCCTGATGAAGGCGGTCGATAAGTTCGAATACCGCCGCGGCTACAAGTTCAGCACCTACGCCACCTGGTGGATACGCCAGGCGATCACCCGATCCATCGCCGATCAGGCGCGCACCATACGCATCCCGGTGCACATGATCGAGACGATCAACAAGCTGGTGCGCACCAGCCGGCAGATGCTGCACGAGATCGGCCGTGAGCCGGCGCCGGAGGAGCTGGCCGAGAAGCTCGGCATGCCGCTGGAAAAAGTGCGCAAGGTGCTCAAGATCGCCAAGGAGCCGATCAGCCTGGAGACGCCGATCGGCGACGAGGAAGACAGCCATCTCGGCGACTTCATCGAGGACAAGGGCGCGGTGATCCCGCTGGACGCCGCCATCCAGGCCAATCTGCGCGAGGCCACCACCCGCGTGCTGAGCAGCCTGACGCCGCGCGAGGAGCGTGTGCTGCGCATGCGGTTCGGCATCGGCATGAACACGGATCACACGCTGGAGGAAGTGGGCCAGCAGTTCAACGTGACGCGCGAGCGTATCCGGCAGATCGAGGCCAAGGCTTTGCGCAAGCTGAAGCATCCCAGCCGTAGCAGGAAGCTGCGGTCGTTCCTGGACGATTAGGCAGGCAAGCAGTTCTTTTTTGAAAAAAGAACCAAAAAACTTTTACTACTGACCCTATTGAATGCGGGTGCTGTTTGTTGAAGGCCACGGGCGCTTCAACAGCGTCAGGAACAAAAGTTTTTTGGTTCTTTTTTTCAAAAAAGAACCGCTTCCTTCCTTTCTTCAGGGCCGCGCAATGAAATCCCAAGAGCCAGGCTTCTGGGCCTCCCGCCCCCCGATGCAGACCACACGCATTGCCGTGCTGGTGACCTTTCTGCGCCAGGAGCAACCGCCCGAGCCCGCGCCGGTGGAACTGCCGCCGCATACCGGCATCGTGCGCGTGCACAAGCCCACGGTCGGCTTCTACCGCTACCTATACGACACGGTCGGTGCGCAATACGCCTGGTGGTTGCGCCGCACCATGCCGCAGGCCCAGCTTGCGGCGCTGATCACCGCTCCTGGGGTGTCGCTTCACGTGCTGTATCAGGGCAACGAGCCGGCCGGCTTTTTCGAGCTGGACGCGCGCGCCGTGCACACCGTGAACCTCAGTTATTTCGGCCTGCTGCCGCATGCCATCGGCGGCGGGCTGGGCACGATGCTACTGCGCGCCGCGATGGCCACCGCCTGGGCGCACAAGCCGCGCGCGCTGACGGTCAACACCTGCACGGCGGATCACCCGCGCGCGCTGCCGAACTACCTGCGCGCCGGTTTCCTGCCGGTGCGTACGGCGCGAGAGATCTGGGACGTGCCGGACCATCTGGGGCTGAAATTGCCGGAGCACCTGCGCGTCTGAACGGCGCGCCGGCTTGCCGCACGCTGACTTTCGGTCGTCACGAGCCCTTTCCGGACGGAAGCCCTTCTTGCCTGAGCGCGTAGGAAGTAAGGCCTCCTTCGAGAAAAGAAGCGGCAACCTTCTACCTACGCTGTCGGGGGACGTCGAAGCTCCCGTCTCCGCGACGCGCGCCTGGAGCTGCTTTGCCGCGGGTCAGCATCGCCGTCGGCATCAAAACGCGCCGCGCCCGGCTGACCGGCTTCTCCGGGGTGGCCCCCCATGGTAACCGCGCCGGATGCCCAGACCCCGCCCCCTCACCGCCAGCCGCGCCGGTCCGCTTGCCGGCACCATCACCGTCCCGGGCGACAAATCCATCTCCCACCGCGCGCTGATGTTCGCTGGCCTGGCCATAGGCGAGACGCGCATCAGCGGCCTGCTGGAAGGCGAGGACGTGCTGCGCACCGCCGCCGCCATGCGTGCGCTGGGCGCGCATGTCGTCCAGGACGCGCCCGGCCTCTGGCGCGTCACCGGCGCCGGGGTCGGCGGCCTGGCGGAGCCCGCGGACGTTCTGGACATGGGCAATTCCGGCACCGCCGCCCGCCTGCTCTGCGGCATCCTCGCCAGCCACGACCTCCACGCGGTGATGACGGGCGACGCCAGCCTGCGCGGCCGCCCCATGCGCCGGGTCACGGAGCCGCTGAGGGCCTGCGGCGCGGTGTTCGACGGGCGGGAAGGCGGCCGGCTTCCCCTCGCCATCCGCGG
>CAHJWU010000268.1 GCA_903643085.1 Rhodospirillales bacterium | reverse complement strand
CCCGCCCGGCTATAGCCCGCCGCACATGGACGACCTCACCCCACCACACCCGGCCCTGCTCCCCGCCGGCCTGCGGGACCTCCTGCCGCCCGACGCCCAGACCGAGGCCGCCGCCGTCGAGGCCCTGATGGCCGTCTTCGCCAGCCACGGCTACACACGCGTCAAGCCGCCCCTCCTCGAGTTCGAGGACAGCCTGCTCGCCGGCGCCGGCGCCGCCCTCTCTGACCAGGTGTTCCGCGTCCTGGACCCGGACAGCCACCGCATGATGGCGCTGCGCGCGGACATCACCCCGCAAGTCGCCCGCATCGCCGCCACCCGCCTCGCCGCAGCACCCCGCCCGCTGCGTCTTTCCTATGCCGCCGAATGCATACGCGCCCGCGCCACCTTCGACACCGATCGCCAGGTCCCCCAGGCCGGCATCGAGCTCCTCGGCGCCGACACCCCGCAGGCCGACGCCGAAGCCATGCTCGTCGCCGCCGAAGCGCTCGCCGCCCTGGGCCTCACCCGAATCAGCCTGGACCTGACCCTCCCCACACTCGCCCCCGCCCTCCTGGCCGCCGCCGACGTAAAAGGCCCGCGCGCCAAAACCCTCGCCCGCGCGCTTGACCGCAAGGACGCCGCCGCAATCACCGAACACGCCGGCCCGCTGGCCGCCATGCTCAACACCCTCCTCCTCGCCGCCGGCCCGGCCCAACCCGCGCTGGCCGCCCTCGCCGCCGCCCAACTCCCCACCCCCCAACGCGCGCTGGCCGAGCGCCTGGCCGAAGTCGTCCACCTCCTGACCACCCAAGCCCCCTACATCCGCGTCACCGTGGACCCGCTGGAGTTCCGCGGCTTCCGCTACCACACCGGCATCGCCGTCACCGTCTTCGCCCCGGGCCGCCACGAAGAACTCGGCCGCGGCGGCCGCTACCTCTCAGGCGACAGCGAACCCGCCACCGGCGTCACCCTCTTCGCCGGCGCCGTCCTGCGCGCCGCCCCGGCACCCGCCCCACGCGCAACCGTCTTCCTCCCGCTCGGCACGGACGCAGCCGCCGCCCGCGCGCTGCGCGCCCAAGGCTTCGCAACCGTCGCGGCGCTGGACGCAAACTGCGATGCGGCGCGGCTTGGGTGCTCGCACGTCTTCCGAAACGGCGAGGCGCTGCCGGTAAGAAAGTAAGCAAGGCCTTCTTTTTTGAAAAAAAGAAGCAAAAAACTTTTATCTCCCACGCTGCTCCAACGCCTCGTTTCATCCGCGTAAACGCGACTGCCGCAAATGCGGGGAAGCAAAAGTTTTTTGGTTCTTTTTTTCAAAAAAGAACTGCTTTCTTCCTTCCTCGAAGGCCACACCTATAATGCCAAACGTAGCCGTGATAGGCGCCCAATGGGGCGACGAAGGAAAAGGCAAGGTCGTCGACTGGCTCGCCAGCCGTGCGGACATCGTCGTCCGCTTCCAGGGCGGCCACAACGCCGGACACACCCTCGTCGTCGGCAACCAGACCTACAAGCTCAGCCTGCTGCCCTCCGGCCTGGTGCGCGGCAAGCTCGGCATCATCGGCAACGGCGTCGTCGTCGACCCCTGGGCGCTGCTCGCCGAAATCGCCCGCGTCCAATCGCAAGGCCTGCGCGTGCCGCCGGACATGCTGCGCGTCGCGGACAACGCCATCCTCATCCTGCCCCTGCACGGCGCGCTGGACCGCGCCCGCGAAGCCGCCCGCGGCGACGCCAGGATCGGCACCACCGGCCGCGGCATCGGCCCTGCCTACGAGGACAAGGTCGGCCGCCGCGCCATACGCGCCTGCGACCTGGCCGAGCCGGAAACCCTGTCCGCCAAGCTCGACGAACTCCTCCTGCACCACAACACGCTGCTGCGCGGCCTGGGCGCCGAGACCTTCGAAAAACAAGCCCTGCTCGACAGCCTTCTCGAGATCGCGCCGAAAATCCTGCCTTACGTCGAACCGGTCTGGGAACGCCTGGACGCCGCCCGGCGGGACGGCCGCCGCATCCTCTTCGAAGGCGCCCAGGCCGCGATGCTGGACGTGGACCACGGCACCTACCCCTTCGTCACCAGCAGCAACACGGTGGCCGCCACCGCCGCCTCGGGCAGCGGCATGGGCCCGTCCGCCGTGGGCTTCGTTCTCGGCATCGCCAAGGCCTACACCACACGTGTCGGCTCCGGCCCGTTCCCCTCCGAACTGCACGACGAGACCGGCCGCCAGCTCGGCGAGCGCGGCCACGAGTTCGGCACCGTCACCGGCCGCCCCCGCCGCTGCGGCTGGTTCGATGCCGCCATGGTGCGCCAGGCGGTGAAGGTCGGCGGCATACAGGGCCTCGCACTGACCAAGCTGGACGTGCTGGACGGCCTGGACCAGCTGCAGATCTGCACCGGCTACACCATAGCCGGCGCCCGCTTCGCCCACCTCCCCGCGGCGCCCGGCGCGCAGGCCGCCGCGCTGCCCATATACGAAACGATCGACGGCTGGCGGGACTCCACACGCGGCGCCCGAAGCTGGGCCGACCTCCCCGCCCAGGCGATAAAATACGTCCGCCGCATCGAAGAACTCGTGGAAGCGCCCGTCACGCTGCTTTCCACCAGCCCGGAGCGCGACGACACGATCATGGTGCGCGATCCGTTCCAGGGGTGAAAAGGCAGGCGGTTCTTTAAAGGACAGCAGAATTGTGCTCCCTGTCCGATGCCGGAGGCGGTCGAAAACGTGGCGGCCAGGCGTATGCGATTCGCGTCGGTCTCGATCTTCGGCGGGCTGGAGCCACCGTTGCGCGCCGCCCTCAACAAGGTGGGATGAGATTCAGCCCGCCGCTCATATACGCGTCAGGCCCTGTCGCGGAGATACCGTCATCTCGCGCGTCTTGCCGTCCGCCACTTACTGTCCCGCCCGGACGCCCTGGCGAGAACTTGACTGCACTCGGCCGGGCTCATGCGACAACAGACGCCTGACCCGCCTGGCTGAAAGCAACGTGCATGATCCGAAGAACAAAAAGCCGAGACAGCAAGACCACATTTCAGGATCGTGTTTCCGGAGGGAGATGAAGACTGCGAGGACACTGCAGAGGAACAGGAACGCTGACAGCAGCAAGGTGGCGAACGCAACAAATCCCGATGCGGCGTTCCGAAAAGAGTTGAGCGCAGGTTCGGTTCTGCCCTGGCCTGCTATACCATCGTATCGAGGAGCCACTTCGCTTCCCGATTGGGGGTGCCGCATTCGTCTGAACGCGATCAGTAAGATGGCACACACAACAAGTCCGAGTATCAGCTTGGATACAAACATATCCAAGTCCGGATGCGATCTCAGCGCCACAGACAATGCCACACCCAGGCCGCCGGCCAGATATACGCCCGCGTTTGGTGGCTTGTTCGGTTCCATCACGCTTGAATCCCAAGCCTCTACCAAGCCTCAGACAGAAGCCCTGACGCACGAACATATCGTGCCCACAACGGAATATATATACTTATACGTAACGATTTCCGCCAGAACTCAAAGCCTGTCGGGCCGGTGACAGACCAGACAGGAAGCAACACCTCTGCCTGTTCCCTCAGGAAACACCTCGCCCACCTTAACCCCCGCGAAACCCCCACCCGCTACCCTGCCCCCATGGAACACGGCCTGATCGCGGGCTTCTACCGCATAGACCCAGCCGCGCAGGCCCTCACCCTGCAAGGCGGCTTCCGCGCCCATGCGGTCACCGACCGCCGGGACCCCACAACCTCGCTCATCGCCATCGAAACCAAGCCGGACCAGCCCGTCCGCCCCCGCATCACCCTCGCCCGCAGCGGCCCCCCGGTCCCCTACGCCATCCTCCCCGTCGATTACGGCCCAGGCACGGACCTGACCGGCCGCCCCGGCTGGTTCGCCGTGGGCGAGGCTCCCCCAGGCACCCCGGTTGGCCTCGCCATACCCTGGCGTGAGGCCGAGCTGATCGCCTGCGTGCTCGCCCCCGCCGCCGCAGCGCTGGCCGCCCTCCAGCAGCGCGGCCTCACCCACCGCGCCATCAACCCGGACAACCTCTTCCGCGCCGCCGCGCGGGACCCGATCACACTGGGCCCGTTCTGGGCCGCCCCGCCTGCCAGCCTGCAACCGGCCATTTTCGAACCGCCCTACATGGCGCGCTGCCTGCCCGCCGGCCGCGGCGAGGGCGCCATCGCGGACGACATCTACGCCCTCGGCGTCACACTCCTGGCGCTTCATCTCGGCCGCCCGCCTCTGGCCAATGTCGACGATGCCGCGATCCTGCGCCGCAAGCTGGAGCTCGGCAGCTTCGACGCCCTGACCGCCGAGACCGCCCTGCCGCCCCTGTTGTCTGACCTCCTGCGCGGCATGCTTGCCGAAGACCCCGATCACCGCCCCTCGCCCGCCCTCCTCGCCCGGCCGGAACAGGCGCGCGC
>CAHJWU010000267.1 GCA_903643085.1 Rhodospirillales bacterium | reverse complement strand
CGTCTTCCACGCCAGGCCCGCCGGGAGCCACCACCCAGACCACCAGCGCGCGCACCCCGGCCGGCACATGCAGCAGCATCGCCCGCCAGCCCCGCCGCCGCTGCCCCAGGAACGCCTCGCGCACCACCTGGCCCCGCGCCTCGTCCGTCACCTCCACCTTCACCCACCACGGCCCGTCCGACCGCACCCGCACCCGCACCCGGCACCACTGGCCCGCCGCTCCTGCCGGCAGCGCCACCTGCATCCGCTCCATCCGTGCGGCCTCGCCGGACCACGTAGGCAGGCCCTGCTTTCTTGAACACAGCAAAGAACTTTTGCTCCCGTCGCCTGCTTCAACACGCGGCCTGGTTACGCGATCACCCCACGCCTGCGGGAGACGCCCCGCCGCCCTGCATACCCACAGCCCCGCAACCGACGGGAGCAAACGTTCCGCTTCTTCCTTCGAGAAGGCCTTGCGTCCCGCCTATCCGCCCCGTTTGCGCGCTGCGGCGTGCAAACCCATGACAACCCTCGGATCGCCCCCAAATAGGCGTCCGGTCACGACAGGGATCCCGCTTGCATGTCCGCCACCACGCGCCGCCGCCCCGCCACTTCGCACCACAGGGGTGCCTCGCGTTGACCCGTCGCATAGCCATCATCGGCGCAGGCCCCGGCGGCCTGGCCTCCGCCATGCTCCTCGCCCGCGCCGGCGCGGACGTCACCGTCTTCGAAAAAGCCCAGCGCGTCGGCGGCCGCTCCGCCACCATAGAGGCCACCGCCCCGATCGGCCCGAACGCCACAAAGGGCCGCTTCCGCTTCGACATGGGCCCCACCTTCTTCCTCTACCCACGCGTGCTGGATGACATATTCGCCGCCTGCGGCCGCGAGATGGCCCGCGAGATCGACCTCATCCGCCTGGACCCGCAATACGACCTCATCTTCGAAGCCGGCGGCCACATACGCAGCACCGGGGACCTGCCCCGCATGATGGCCGAAATCGCCAAGATCGCGCCCCAGGACGCCGCCCAGCTTCCCCGCTTCATGGCGGACAACCGCGCCAAGCTCGCCGCCTTCCGCCCCGTGCTCGAAGCCGCCTTCCACGGCATCCGGGACCTGGTGCGTCCCCACATGATCAAATCCCTGCCATTGATGCGCCCCCTGCGCACCGTGGACAGTGACCTCGCCACCTATTTCAGCGACGACCGCATACGCCTGGCCTTCAGCTTCCAGTCCAAATACCTCGGCATGTCGCCGTACCGCTGCCCCAGCCTGTTCACCATCCTCTCCTTCATGGAATACGAGTTCGGCGTCTATCACCCCCGCGGCGGCTGCGGCGCCGTCATGGACAGCCTCGCCCGCGTCGCCGGTGACCTCGGCGCCAATTTCCGCCTGGGCGAACCCGTCCAGGAAATCCTCTTCCAGGGCCGCCGCGCCACCGGCGTGCGCACCGAGGCCGGTGCGGAATCCTTCGATGCCGTAGTCGTCAACGCCGACTTCGCCCACGCCATGCAGGCTTTGGTCCCGGACCGCCTGCGCCGCCGCTGGACCGACAGGAAGCTCGCCGCCAAGAAATTCTCCTGCTCCACCTTCATGCTCTATCTCGGCCTGGAAGGCCTGGACGAGGAAGTGGCCCACCACACCATCTATCTGAGCGCCGATTACCGCCGCAACATCGCCCAGATCGAAGCGGGCCTGGTCCCCCCGACCGAGCCCTCCTTCTACGTCCAGAACGCCTGCGTCACGGACCCGGAACTGGCCCCCAAGGGCCACTCCACCATGTACATGCTCCTCCCGGTGGGAAACCGCACCGGCGCCGGCATAAACTGGGACGCCGAGGCCCCCCGCCTGCGCGCCACCGCGATCGACCGTCTCAAACGCATAGGCATCAAGGACGTCGAACGCCGCATACGCTTCGAGAAGATGCTGACCCCGCACGACTGGGAAACCCAGCTGTCGATCCACCGCGGCGCCACCTTCAACCTCGCCCACTCGCTGGACCAGATGCTGTGCTTCCGGCCACGCAACCGCTTCGAGGACCTGGACGGCGTCTACCTCGTCGGCGGCGGCACCCACCCCGGCAGCGGCCTGCCCGTCATCTTCGAATCCGCCCGCATAACCGCCCGCCTCATGGCCGACGACCTCGGCCTGAACGGCCACTGGTCCGCCGGCTCCGAAATGGCCGCGCCGGACTACACGCCGGTGCTCGCCGAAGCCCTCTGACAAGCCACCATTCCGCCGAACGCACGAAAGCAGGACAAGACACGAAGCACACGCAGAACGGCCACGCCGCGAAGGGCACGCAGAGGCAGCGTGCCTTACCTCACTCCCTCGTGGCTTTCCCGTCCGTCCTGCCCTTCGTGTTAGAGTCCCGAGATAGCTCCGCAAAGCGCGTTCCCGAAAACCAGCCAAGGACCCGCCCCAATGCCAGACGGCCAGAACCTACCGCCCCCCTCCCCGCACCCGATAGCCGTCATAGGCGCGGGCCTCGCCGGCCTGTCGGCCGCCTGCACGCTCGCCGCCCGCGGCCACAAGGTCGTGCTGTTCGAAAAAAATGACTGGCTGGGCGGGAAGGCGGCCGTCTTCGAGCAGGACGGCTACCGGTTCGACATGGGCCCCACCATCCTCACCGTCCCGCGCGTCCTCGAGCGCATCTTCGCCGAAGCCGGCCGCCGCATGTCAGACACGCTCGACCTGCGCCGCCTCGACCCCCAATGGCGCTGTTTCTTCGAAGACGGCTCCGTCCTGGACCTCGCCCAGGACGTGGCCGAGATGAAGGCCACGCTGTCCAGATACGCCCCGGGCACCGAAGCCGGCTACGAAGACTTCATCGCCATGTCCGCCAAACTCCATGAAGTCAGCGAGAAGTTCTTCTTCTGGCGCTCCGTCGAAGACGTCCTCGACACCATGGACTTCAAGAAGAACATGGACCTCGCCACGCTGAAGGACGTGCTCTCCCTCCGCATGGGCACCACAGTCGCCGGCCAGATACGCCGCCGCGTCAAGGACCCGCGCGTCTGCCAGATGCTGGACCATTTCGTCCAATACGTCGGCAGCTCCCCCTACGGCTCGCCCGCCGTGCTCTGCAGCATCGCCCACATGCAGACCAATGACGGCGTCTGGTATCCGATGGGCGGCACACGCGCCGTCCCCGTCGCCCTGGAAAACCTCGCCCGCGACCTCGGCGTCACCATACGCACCGGCACCGGCATCGCCCGCATCCTCTCCGAATCCAACCGCGTCACCGCGGTGCAGACCGACACCGGCGAGACCCTCCCAGTCTCCGCCGTTATCAGCAACATGGATGCCGTACGCACCTACCGCGAACTCGTCGGCGGCCAACCCGCCAAAACATTCGCCAAGCGCTGGAAGCGCGAACCCGCCTGCTCCGGCGTGGTGATGTATCTCGGCCTGGACCGCGCCTACGAACACCTCGCCCACCACGACTTCATCTTCTCCCGCGACCCGGAAGAAGAGTTCCACCACATCTACACCCGCGGCGAACCCGCCCCGGACCCCACCTGCTACGTCGCCGCCCCCTCGCGCACCGAACCAGGCGTGGCCCCCCCAGGCGGCGAAGCCCTCTACGTCCTGGTCCACACCCCCTACCTCCGCCCCCACCACAACTGGGCCGAAATGCTTCCCGCCTACCGCCGCGTCATCCTCGACAAACTCGCCCGCTGCGCCGGCATGCCAGACCTCGAATCCCGCATAAAAGTCGAACGCATCCTCACCCCGCAGGACATCCACGACCGCTACAGCGTCCTCGACGGCGCCATCTACGGCCTGGCCAGCCACGGCCGCATGTTCGGCGCCTTCAAACCAGGCAACCGCTCCCGAGACCTCGCCGGCCTCTACCTCGCCGGCGGCGCCGCCCACCCAGGCCCCGGCATGCCCATGGTCCTGATGTCCGGCTGGATCGCCGCGGACACCCTGGACGCCGACGTGGCAGCGTCAGCTTTGGCGCAGGCGAGTTAAGGAACCAAGTCTTTCTGAAAAAGAAGCTTAGCTCTCCTGTCGCGCGCTTCCTGACCAGCGCGCGACAGTGCTTCCCACCTCGCTGGCCTCATACTGATTACCCTGAGAGGAACCGTTGCGAAAGCAAGGCCCTCTTTTTTGCAAAAAAGAAGCAAAAAACTTCTGTCTTCCGGGCGCGCGTCGCGGGGACATACGCGTCAACGGTCCCACGACAGCGCAGGTTATCCCGGTCGCCCTGGATGCCAACTCGCAAAACGCAGGCAGTCCTTTCTCGAACCAGAACCAGGAAACGTTGCCGCCTCACATCGATTTCAGGCGGATGTCTCTGAGACAATCCGACACGCCGCCAACAGCGTAAGCGTCCGAGGTCGACACGCTGACGGCAGCGCGGATTTCTGCTGTTCCGGGTGGCTCACGGACAGGGTCGCAAG
>CAHJWU010000266.1 GCA_903643085.1 Rhodospirillales bacterium | reverse complement strand
GGCCGGGCGCGCGCCCACGGCGAACGCGGGATCGTGCGCCGGCTGCCAGACCTGCAGGAACCCGATCGTCACGATGAGGGCGGTCAGCGAGGACAGCACGTCCGTCAGCGCGTAATCGAGCAGGTTGGAGCTTATGAACTGCGCGCCGGCGAAGCTTGTGCCCGCCACCAGCAGCACCGGCCACAGGGCGCGCAGCGAGCGCGGGCCGCCGTACAGCGCCATGACGTAGAACGGCAGGATCAGGGCGATGAACGGCAGCTGCCGCCCCACCATGGCGCCCAGGGTGACGGGCGGGATGCCGGTCACCTGGCCCAGCACGGTGATCGGCACGCCCAGCGCGCCGAACGCCACCGGCGCCGTGTTGAAGATCAGCGTGAAGGTCAGCGCCTCGATTGCCGGCAGGCCCAGCAGGATGAGCAGCGCGCTGGTTATGGCGACGGGGGTGCCGAAGCCGGAGATGCCTTCCAGCAGGCAGCCGAAGCAGAAGCCGATCACCACGAGCACCACGCGGCGGTCGTTCGGCAGGTGGTCCAGTATCCAGTCGCGAAACGCATCGAAGCGGCCGCTGGCGACCGCGATGTTGTAGAGCAGCAGCGCGTTCACCACGATCCACATGACCGGCCACAGCGCGAACACGGCGCCGGCGGTCACGCTGTCCGCGGCCAGGCCGAGCGGCAGGCGCCAGGCCGCGACCGCGATGAGCAACGCCGCGGCCAGTCCGGCCAGCGAGGCCTGCCAGGCGGGGCGGCGCGCGATGCCGGGCAGGACGAGCACGACGATGACGGGCACGGCGGCGAGCGCGAAGGACAGAGGGAGGCTCGCCGCCACGGGCGTCAGGAGCTGGTGGAACATCATCTCTTCCGGGTCTTTGCGCGATTAACGCACCGCCGGCGGGTGCGAGGAAGCGGAAAGCCGTCGTTCGCTCAAGATTGGTCCGGGAAGCCTCTGCTCCGTGCCGGCGGGAGGCGCCGGCGGGCGCACGCGGCAGGGCGGCGAAAACGATGGGATTGGGCCGGGCCAGCCGCTATGCTGCCGGCATGAGGACACCGGGCGCGCTGGCGACACATTTCTGTACCGCGCCCGCCTGATGGAACGGCGCGGCTGTGCGATCGCGGTCATGGCCAAGGCGCCGCGCCCGGGTTTCTGCAAGACCAGGCTGACGCCGCCGCTCTCGCCGGAGCAGGCCTGCGAGCTGAGCCGCGCCTTCTTGCACGACATCACCTCCAACCTCTTCGCCGCCGCCCGCCACGTCCCGATCACGCCGGTGGTGGCCTACGCGCCGGCCGGCGACGAGGCGCTGTTCGACGGCATAGTGGCGCCGGGCACGCGGCTGCTCCTGGCGGACGGCTCGGGCGACATGCCGCCGGGCGTGAGCGGTTTCGGACGCTGCCTGCTGCACGCGGTGCGCACGCTCCTGGGCGAAGGCTTCGCCAGCGTCTGCGTCCTGAACGCCGACAGCCCCACGCTGCCCACCGCGCACCTCGTACAGGCCGCCAGCCTGCTGGCCGGCGGCGCCGGCGCGGTGATCGGCCCCGCCGAGGACGGCGGCTACTACCTGCTCGGCCTGCGCGGCGCCCATGCCTGCCTGTTCAGCGACATCGCGTGGAGCACCGAGAGGGTGGCCGGACAGACCAGGGCGCGCGCCCAGGCGGCCGGCCTGGCGCTGTCGGAGCTTCCGGCCTGGTACGACGTGGACGACGCAGCCGCCTTGCGTCGCCTGCTCGCCGACACCGGGACGCCCGAGGGCCTCGCCTATCACGCCCCCGCCACCACATCCTGTGCCGGCCGCCTCGGTCTGGCCGAACAGCTCAGCCGAGCCGCCTGACGCACCCTGGAGACGACAACGCATGTCCGAGACGATCATCGAAACCGGGGCAGACATGGCGCTGCCCGACCCGCGCCGCTATTTCGAGCAGGTGGCGCCGGAGCGCGACAGGCAGGCCGCCGCACCGCCGCTCTGCGTGTATCTGGAGGTGACGAACCGGTGCAACCTGCTGTGCGAGACCTGTCCGCGCACCTTCGAGGCGCTGGAGCCGCCGGCGGACATGGACTGGGCGCTGTTCACCCGCATCGTCGACCAGTTGCCCGGGCTGAAGCGCGCGGTGCTGCACGGCGTGGGCGAGCCGATGCTGGTGCGCGCGCTGCCGGACATGATCCGCTATCTGAAAGCGCGCGGCGTGCACGTGCTGTTCAACACCAACGGCACGCTGCTGCGCGAGAAGCGTTTCCGCGAGCTGATCGAGGCGGGGCTGGACGAGCTGCGCGTATCGCTGGACGCTGCCGACGCCAGGACGTATGCCGACGTGCGCGGCAAGCCGTTCTTCGACCGTATCGTGCGCGACGTGCGGCTGATGACCGAGTACCAGAAGCGTACGGGGGCCACCAACCCGCGCGTCTCCATCTGGCTGACGGGGATGAAGGAGACGGTGCAGCAGCTGCCGGAATTCGTTCGGCTGGCGGCCGGCATGGGGGTGGCCGAGGTTCATCTGCAGCGCCTGGTGTTCGACGAGGCGGGTTTCGGCATGGCGCGGGCGGATAACAGCCTGTTCGAGCAGGTTCAGGGCGAGGAGATGCAGGCGATCGAAGCGGCCGTGGCGCTGGGCCGCGAGATGGGCGTGATGCTGGACGCCTCGGGTGCGACCGAGCCGGGGCTCAGCCTGCAGCAGCACGGCGAGCAGCCCTGGGCCACCTGTCGGCGGCCCTGGAGCCTGATGTATTTCACCGCGCACGGGCGCGCTCTGCCGTGTTGCATCGCGCCGTTCTCCGCGCGTGGGTATGAGACGTACACGCTCGGGGATGCGAAGACGCAGAGCCTGGCGGACATGTGGAACGGCGGGTTGTACCAGGATTTCCGCGAGCGCCTGCTGGGGGAGACGCCGCCTGCGCCTTGTGCGAATTGCGGGTTGCGGTGGAGTCTTTAAGGCGAGCAAGGCACGGCCTTCTTTTTTGAAAAAAAGAAGCAAAAAACTTTTGCTCCGTTCGCTGTTCCTGCCGCATCGATCAGTCTGGAAACACGCCGGGGGTTGATGCAGGCGAAGGAAGTAGAAGTTTTTGGTCCTTTCTTTCAAAAAGGACTGCTTGCTTTCTATGCGTCCGCCCAACGCCCTCTGACATGACGCGATTGCTCTCCTGGGTTTGCGGACCTGCGGCCGATCGATCGAATCGCCTCCGTGCGTGCGCCGCTTCTGCTGGCCTCCGGCACGGCGGATTCCTACACGCCGCTTGCGGAGGCCCAGGCCCTGTTCGCCCGGGCGCCGCAGCCGAAGACCTTCTGGCCCGTGCCAGGCGCCACCCATCGGGACCTCGAACATTACGACCCGCCCGCCTACTGGCAGCGAGTCCTCCCCTTCCTGACCGAGAACCTCCGGCCACACCCATGACCTCACCACCCAACCCAGCCCAGTTAGCCCCCGACAGGGAGCAAAAGTTTTTTGGTTCTTTTCAAAAAAGAACCGCTTGCTTGCTTGCCTTGGGCGGGCTGATCGCCGCTCTTCTCCTAATAGCCCCTCTGTGCCACCTGGAAGGCTCCATCTGGGCCGGCACGCTGCTGCGCAAGAACATCGCTGTCGGCCTGATCGGCGGCGCCTGCCTGGTCTATCTGGCGGCCGTGGTGTTCGTGGTGCGCGTGGCCCTGCCGGCGCGCACGATCTGGGTGGTGCTGGGGGTGGCGGTGGTGGCCAGGCTGGGGCTGGTGGCGCCGCTGCCGTTCCTGTCCAGCGACATCTACCGCTATGCCTGGGACGGGCGGGTGCAGGCGGCGGGGATCAACCCTTACCTCTACGTGCCGACCGATCCGGCGCTGGCGCGGCTGCGCGACCGGGCGATCTTTCCGAACATCAACCGGCTGGATTACGCGCACACGATCTACCCGCCGGCGGCCGAGCTGGTGTTTCTGGCGGCCGGCGAGGTGCGTTACAGCCTGGTCGCCACCAAGCTGGCGCTGCTCGCGCTCGAGCTGGCGGGCATGCTGGCGCTGTGGCGGGTGCTGGTCCTGGCCGCGGTGCCGCCAGCCAGGCTGCTGATCTACGCGTGGAATCCGCTGGCGATCTGGAGCTTTGCCGCGGACGGGCATGTGGATGGCGCGATGGTCGGGCTGCTGGGCCTGGCGCTGCTGGCGCGCGCCGCAGGGCGGCAGGGCCTGACGGGCGCGCTGCTGGCCGGCGCCATACTGATGAAGTTTCTGCCCGTGGTGGTGGCGCCGGCGCTGTGGCGGCGCTGGGGGTGGCGGCTGCCGGCGGCCTGTGCCGCGGTGCTGGTCGCGCTGTACGGCTGCTACATCGGGGCGGGGTGGCAGGTGCTGGGTTTTCTGCCTTCCTATACGTCAGAGGAGGGACTGTCCCAGGGCAGCGGCTTCTGGCTGCTGGGGGTGCTTGGCAGGGTGGGCCGGCTGCCGCGCGCGGCGAGCATCGTGTATGTGGGCCTGTGCGCGCTGGCGCTGG
>CAHJWU010000265.1 GCA_903643085.1 Rhodospirillales bacterium | reverse complement strand
ACTTGCAAGAAGTATTTTCTCGGCCTCGCCGGTGAAGCGGTATCTAGGCCCGGTAAAGCAGACTGTCAACATGGGGCCAGCCGCCGCGGACAACTTTAGCCCCAGCAAGGTCGCACGTTGACCTGAGAGCCTGCCAGCCGCACATCACAAGCATCATGCCGGCACCCTTCATGGACCCCCAGGACGTCAGCGCCGAAGCCGCCATTGCAGACGTGCGAGACTCCCTCGACGTGTTCGATGACTGGATGGATCGCTACCAGTTCATCATCGAGCTCGGCCGAAAACTACCGGCCTTCCCCGCAAAATGGCAGGATGACGCGCATCGCATCCCTGGTTGTCAAAGCCAGGTCTGGATGGAAGCCGCATCGTTCGAAGGAAAATTGTATTTTGCCGGCGCCTCGGACGCGGCCATCGTGTCCGGCCTCGTCGCCCTGCTCCTGAAAGTGTATTCCGGCCGTCCGCCGGCCGAGATCCTGGCGACGCACCCGGATTTCCTGGCCAGCATGGGTCTGATCGCAGCACTTTCAACCAATCGGGGCAACGGCGTCGGGAGCATGGCCGAGGCGATTCAGGCGCGAGCCCGCCAGGCGCTGGCGTGACAAGCTGCTGATAGCTGACGATCAAGCACTCGCATGACCAGCCAGGACCTGCGCACTTCCGCGCGACACCTACGTCGATCTAGCAGACCAGCGGTGCCAATCCCCAGCAGCCGATTTCAAATTGACGGTCGCAAAGCAGGATCTCTTGTCGTGACAACGCAAATCGGCGCGATTTGGGGTGATCACCAGGTAGGCGACGTCCGGTCCACCCGCCGAAAATACGCCAAATCAGTTCAACCGAGCGGCCCCGCGCCCGTCGGGTCCACTCATCGGCACGACAGGATGTGAATTGCGTATGGAGGGCGCGTCGGCCGACGACTTCGGCGACGTTCCGTTTGCCTCGATCAGCGACGATATGAACGACCGACCCCAACCTGCGGGCGTCGCTCCCTCGATCGCCGCCCAGGCGGCCTGCCAACGCTCCTGCCGCTCGGCCAGGGGCATGATCAAGGCTCGGTCCAGCGCCTCAGCCAGTTCGTCAGGGTCGTGCGGGTTCACCAGCAGGGCACTGCCGAGCTGGCGCGCTGCGCCGGCGAATTTGCTGAGCACGAGCACGCCAGGATCCTGTGGGTCCTGCGCTGCGACGAACTCCTTGGCGACAAGGTTCATGCCGTCCCGCAAGGGAGTCACAAGCCCCACGCCGGCCTCGCGCATGTAACCTGCCACCGCGTCACGGCTGCCGCCCCGCGCGATCAGCCGCGCCGGCGTCCAGTCGGGCTCGCCCCACTCGCTGTTGATCGCTCCTGCCTCGGCGTCCAGCTCGTTTCGCAATTCCTTGTAGGCGTCAACGTCGGTGCGCGACTCGGCGGCGATCTGCAGGAAAGTGACGTTGCGCCGCCAATCGGGCCGCGTTTCCAGTAACCGCCGATAGCCGACAAGCCGCTGTATCAGGCCTTTGGTGGGGTCGAGGCGGTCGATGCCCAAGATCAGACGCTGGCCTTGCAGACTGCGGCGCAGGCGCTCCGTCGCGTTTGAGTGCCAGGCAGCTCGCGCCTGTCCGGCAAACTCGTGCGCGTCGATTTCCACCGGGAACACACCGAGGCGCACGCGCCGCGCTCCTAGCAGCAGCCCGCCATTGGGCAGACGGGTCGCACCTGCCATCGTCAGCGCGGCAGCGGTGAAGTTATCCCGGTCGTTCAACGTCTGGAACCCGAGCAGGTCAGCGGACAGGAGGTCGCGTATCAGCGCGCCGGCCTCCGGTACGCTGGCCAGCATGTCGGGCGAGGGAAACGGCACGTGAAGGAAGAAGCCGATCGGCGCTTCGACGTCGCGGGCGCGCAGCAACGCCGGCATCGCCATCAGATGATAATCATGTATCCAAATAATGTCCGTCGGACGCAGCAGAGGCACCAGAACGTCAGTCATGCGCTTGTTCGTCTGGCGATACACCTGCGCCGCGCGCCGGTCGAAGGACATGTGCTCCGGCATGGAGTGCAGCAACGGCCACAGCGTCCCGTTCGAGAACTCGTTGTAAAAGCGATCGTGTTCCTCAGTGGTCAGGTCCATGGTGGCAAACTGCATGGGGCCGACTGTTTTCGTGGACACGACGCGGCGTATGTCGTCGTTCACCTGGCCGGACCAGCCGAACCACAGGCCACCGCGCTGTGTCATGAGCCCGTCCAACGCCACGGCCAGGCCGCCCGCCTTGGGCGCCTCGTTCGTAGGCACCTGCACGCGGTTCGAAACGACGACTATCCGGTTCATCGAACCTCCAGGAGCGCCACCGGCAAGGCAGCTAGACAATCACCCAATTCTATCCGGCCATTGGCGCGCCGCACGGTGCCATCTTGGTCCTCGAACAGGTTGATCAAGTCGCAGTCCTGCAACGAACGTGCCATCTGCAGAGATGTTCCCTGCCAAAACGCAGGTGGGATGAGCGGCATGTCACCCAAACCTGTGTTAGCAGACAGGCGCGAGACGACCACGATCACGGTTTGGTCACCATGTTGCCGGGAGTAGGCCAGGACGTGGTTCGCCGCAGGCCCGTCCACAGCCAGTTTTTGATAGGTGCCGCGTGTGAACAGCTCGGGCGAACGGGCGCGCAAAGCCAGCCCCCGGTGCAGAACGGCCTGCTTAACCCGTCCGTCACGCCATGTCTTCAGCAGTGCTGCCGGAGCAAGTCCGGCATTGAGCGAGATCTCCCGGGCGGCGTAATCCACCGGGCGGCGGTTGTCCGGGTCCACGAGCGAGAAGTCCCAGTAGTCAGTCCCCTGATAGAGGTCAGGCACGCCAGGCGTGGTCAGCCGCAACAGCATCTGGCTCAGGCCGTTCAGCGCGCCTGAAACGGCGACACGCTGCACGAACTCGTGGAGTTCACTCACCACATGCGCCGGACGCTCAGGGTCCAGCACGCCCGCCAGGAAATCCTGCGCTGCCTGCTCGTAGGCCTCGTCCGGCACCGCCCAGCCGGAGTGTCGCTTTGCCTCGCGCAGGGCCTTTTGCTGCCAGGCCGCCACGCGGTCGCGGAACGCGGCCATGCCCTCCGCATCACCGGGAGACAGTTCCAATGGCCAGGCACCCAGCAGGGTTTGATAGAGAATCACTTCGTCGGTGGCATCCGGGGCCGGACCGTCCAGATCGCGTTTCAACGATGCGTTCAGCCGGGTCCAGCGCGACAGGGCCGCCTCCCACTCGGCCGGCAGCTCGCTCAGCACAGCCAGGCGGGCGCGCGCGTCCTCGCCGCGCTTGTGATCGTGCGTGGCGGTGGCCAGCAAAGCCCGCGGCCAGCGCTGCTGGCGCGCCTTTGCCGTGGCGTGCCAGGCGGCCGGCGAGATGGCGAACTGCGCCGGCTCGCTGCCCACCTCGTTTCGGCTGATCAGCCGGCCGTAGCGGTAGAAAGCGGTGTCCTCGGTGGATTTGGCGGCCGTTGGCGAGGAGAGCTGCTGGAACCGCACCATGGCGCGCAGACGCTCCTGCCGGCGCGTGCCGACCGGAATATCGCGCAGGTCAGCGCCTGAAAGCCAGCCCGCGACAAGCTCCAGCAAATAGCGATCGGTCGCGCGCACGTGGCGACGCGCACCGGCCAGCGCCCAATCCATCGCCTGGGTGTCCGCCTCGCTCATACCGGCCGGGCCGGCGTAGATGCGATAGACGCGGAAATGCGCCAGCAGCTCGGTAAGCGTTCGTTGTATGGCGGTCAGCGTGTAGTCGCGCGTGACGAGGTCACGACGCGCGATACGGTGCAGGGCAACGGCGGTGGCGTAAAGCTCGCTGGAGAGGCTTTCACGCAATATCTGCCGGCGCGCAGGGATCACCTCCTCCTCGAACACGCCGGTCCGGCCGGTGGCCTCCGTCCAGATGCGCGTCATCTCCGCCTCGCCCTGCAGGTCGTGCAGGACGGCGGAGGCGTCGTTCATGAAATCGTAGCCGCTGGTGCCGTCTATGGACCAGTCCTGGGCAAGACGCTCGTGCGTCGCGAGTATCTTCTCCACCCAGATCACCGGGGCGGATGGCGTAAGCTCGGCCGGGCGATGCTCGCCCAGCGTCTGCATGCGACGGCGCAGCTTGCGGCAATACCCACGCGGGTCCGCCAGGCCGTCAACATGATCGATGCGCAAGCCGTCGATCAAACCGTCCTCGTACAGCTTGAAGATGGCGGCATGGGTGGCGTCGAACACGGCGGGGTTTTCCACGCGTATGCCGGCCAGGCCGTTCACGTCGAAAAACCGGCGCCAGTTGATTTCATCGGACGCCGCGCGCCACCAGGCGAGGCGGAAGTTCTGCCTGTCCAGCAGACGGTGCAGATGCTCCCGACCAAGCTCTGTCGAGGAGTCATAGGCGCGCAGCGCTTCGGCGATGGCGGGAGCGTGCTCCGGGCGGCGCAGCTCGGCGCGCGCCGCCTCCGCCCCCTGGC
>CAHJWU010000264.1 GCA_903643085.1 Rhodospirillales bacterium | reverse complement strand
CCGCACGCAGCCTGGCCACCAGCAGGCTCGCCGCCTGCGCCGCCGCCGCAAAATGCCGGTCCGGCCGCCGGCGCGCCGGAGATTGCGGGATGGCAACCAGCAGGGCTGCCTCGGCCTCCGAGAGCCGGGCCGCGTCATGGCCGAACCAGGTCAGGCTCGCCGCACGCACGCCCTCCACATTGCCGCCGAACGGCGCCAGCGTAAGGTACATGGAAAGGATCGCATCCTTGCCGTAGCGCTCCTCCAATTGCCAGGCGCGCAGCATGTCGTGCAGTTTGCCACCCATGCTGCGCCGGTGTGGCTCCAGCAGCCGTGCCACCTGCATGCTGAGCGTGGACCCGCCGGAGACGATCCGCCCGAACCGCGCATACTGCCACGCCGCTCTTAGCAGCGCGCCGGCATCCACCCCGCCATGGGCGCGGAAGCGCTTGTCCTCCGCCGCCAGCAACAGGTTCAGGTAGCGCGCGTCCACGTCGCCCACGCCTGTGCGCAGGCGCCACGTGCCGCCGCTGGCCGGAAACGCGCGGAGAAGCTGGCCGTCGGTGGCCAGCACTTCCTTTGAAGTGGTCAGGCGTTTCAGGTCGGGCGGAAAAATTCGGTCCGTGGCCCAGAGGGCGAGGAAGGCAAGCGTAAGGAAGGAAGCAGTTCTTTTTTGAAGAAAAGAATCAAAAAACTTTTGCTCCCCCGCATTTGCACCAGCCGGGCGCGTCCTGTGAGCAGCCGCTTCGTAGCGTCGGCGGAGTAAAAGTTTTTTGCTTCTTTTTTTCAAAAAAGAAGGCCTTCCTTACTTAACCCCGATCGTCACCGACCCCACCCCCGTCCGCGCCTGCACGTCCGGCCGGTACATGTCCCGTATGCTCGCCGCAGGCAGCACGAACCGCCCGGGCGAGACCACGCGCACCACGTAGGCCAGGTTGAAGTGGCCCGGGTCAGGCGGTGTCTTCTTGTCGTCGTCTTTCGCCTGGTCCGGGTCGTCCCCATCGCTCGCGTCCGCGGACACCCGGCCGAGATCGAGTGCGGCCATGAAGCGGTCGTCGCGTTTCTCGGCGACGCGGGTGGGCGTGATCTCGCCCACCCAGGCCACGCCGTTGGCCTCTGCTTTCGTCGAGGCGGGGACCACGCGCTCGATCTCGAAGCCGGCCGGCAGAGGATCGACCAGCATCGACTGGTGATAGGCGTCGTCGTCCACGTCGCCCGAGAGGTGGATGACGAGCCGCTGGTTCTGCACCAAATGCGCGAGGTCGACGGCGCTGCCGTCGGCGGCCGTCACCGTCTTGGCGATCGTCACGTGGCTGGACGCGGCAGGCGGCGCGCCGGTCGGCAGGCCGCGCACGCTGACGATGCGTGTAAGCGGATGCGTGCCGGTGTTGCGCACGGCCAGGTCGTGCAGGCCCGCCACGTCGCGGCTCAGGCTGATCACGGCGGCCGTGGGCTGTGCTGCGCCGTCCACCGACACGCTGGCGGGGCCGGCGCGTTCCAGCAGCACGCCGGCGGCGATCACCAGCCAGCCCTGCTCCTGCGTGGTCAGCCCGTCCGTGCGGGTGTCCAGCCGGTCCAGCGTGGCGAGCAGGCGGCGTACCCGCGGCCTGTCGCCGATCTCGGCGGCCAGCGACACCAGGGCTGCGGTGTCGCGCAACCGGCTGCGATAAAAATCGCCGATGCGCCACTCCAGGCTGTCACGCTCGCGCGGCAGGCCGGCCTCGGCCAGGTCGAAGGCGTGCACCGCGCGCGGGTGGTCGCCCAGCATGGCCAGGCCGGCGGCAAGCTGCGCCTGGCCGAGCGGCTCCATGCGGTCGATGTCGTTGTCGTTCATGTAGCGCAGGTCTGCGGCGTCGGCCTGGCCGGTGCGCGCGGTGAGCAGCAGCGTGTAGGCGCGGCCGGCGCGTATGATCGCGTCGTCGGTCTCGCCTGGCTTCTCCGTCAGGAACCAGAAGCGGTGCAGCTGGTAGCCGTCCGGGCTGGGCTGGGTGAGCACGCGCAACGCGCTTGCCAGCGCATGCTGCGGCACGGTGTAGCCGTGCGCCTGCGCGCGGGTCAGGAAGTCGGCGATCATGGCGCCGAGGAACGGCTCGGCCTCGGCATCGCCGGCGCGCCACAGGCCGAAGGCGCCGTTGTCGTCCTGGCGCTCCAGCAGCTTGTCCACCGCGTCCTGAACGCGGAAATGCAGGTCCGGCGGCGTGGCGCTGCCCACCAGCTTTGCCTCCTGCTCCACGTAGATGAGCGGCATGGCGCGGCTGACGAGCTGCTCGGAGCAGCCGAACGGGTATTCGTCCAACGCGGCCAGCAGGCCCGGCAGGTCGATGTTGCCGATGTTGGAAAAGCTGGCGCGCAGAATGGCCCCTTGCGGCACCAGGCCGGTGGCCAGGCTGGCCGAAAGCGTGGCCGTCTCGCCTGGCGCCTGCTCCGATTTCGTCACCAGCGTGACGGACTGGAACGGCGTGCGCACCTCCATCGGCCAGTCATGCGTGATGTTCATGTTCGTGCCGGCCGCGCCTGGAAGGTTGGGGCCGGTCAGCGTCAGCACCACGCGGCCGGTGCCCAGCGCGCCGCCGGCGAGCGGGTAGGTGCGCACCACCGCCTGTCTGGCGTCGAGGTGGACGTCGTCGTCGACGGGCTGCATGCCTAGCGCGCCCTCTGCGGTCAGGTGCACATGAAAGGTGCCGGGCGGCGCTTCCACGTTATGCGCCAGCAAGGTCAGCCGGGCCTCGTCGCCGGGTGCGAGGAAGCGCGGCAGGCTGATCTGGGCCACCACCGGGTCGCGCACCGGAACTTGCTGTTCGGCGTGGCCGAAGCCCGCGTCGCTGACCGCCACGGCCATAAGGCGCAGCCCGCCGGTGAAGTCCGGCAGGTCGATCGGCACCAAAGCGTGGCCGTCCGCGCCCACCGCCACCAGGCCGGAGAACAGCGCGGTGGTGCGCGTAGGCACCACGGTCAGGCCGGCGCCGTCCAGGTCGCCGCCGGCGCGTATCTCGCCCGCGGCCGCGCCGTTGCCGTCGATCAGATGCGCGTAGTCGTCACGCACGTCCACGGCGAGGCGGCGCTTGCCGAAATAGTGGTCGGCCGGATCGGGGCTGGCGAAACGGGTGAGGTCGAGAATGCCCTCATCGACCGCGGCCAGGGTCAGCCAGACCTGGCCGTGCGCGGCGGCGCCGGAGACGGTGACGGGCAGATCCAGGTGGGTGCGCGGCCGCAGCACGGCGGGCGTGGCCAGGGACACCCCGATGGTGCGCGCGCCGGCATCCAGCCGCACATAGGCCAGCCCCATCGCGCGCACCGGCGCGTGGCCGGAGGCCTGTCCGGACGGGCGGTACACGCTCGCCATCACGTAGGCGCCCACCCCCCAGTCGGCGGACGCATGCACCGTCACGTCCGCGCCTTCGGCGGGTATGCTGGCGGTCTGCACGGCGAGCGTGCGGCTGTTTTCCACGGTGATCAGCATCTGGCCGGCGAAAGGCGGCTTGATGTGCAGCGTGGCGTCCTGTCCCGCCGCGGGCGCCGGGCCGCGCAGGCTGACGGCCACGCGCTCCGGGCTCGGCTCCGTTCCGGTGCCGCCGTCGAAGCCGACATGCAGGATCAGCGAGGTGAACGCGCTGTCCGGCCCATCCTTGTCGGTATGCCCCTGCTCGGAGACTTCCAGCCGGTAGGTGCCCCATTGCAGCGGCGGCAGGCCGATCGGCGCGCCGCCCTCCGTGGCGGGCACGTCCAGGGAGCCAAACGTCACTGCCCTGTCATGGGTGGCGGTCTTCCACTCCCAGCGGCCGTCCACGGCGAAGTAATTGTATTCCGTCACCTGTTCCACGAGGCGGAACGCCACCGTGCGCGCCAGTCGCGTGCCGTCGGGGGCGAACGCGGCGGCCGCCACGGCGCTCGCATGATCCTCCGGCAGCAGCGCCTCCGCGTTGGGCGGGCGCAGACCCAGGAGAGCGTCCTGCGTCGCCACCTTCAGGGTCGTGCGGCTCTCCGTGGCACGGCCGCCAGGCTCCGCCACGGAGACGTCCACGTCCGCGCGGAGCGGTGCGCTGGTCTTGGGCAGCTTCAGCGCCGCCGCGTCGATCGACAGCGCCGAATGGCCCTGCGCGTCGGTTGCCGGTCCGTCGATGTCCTGCGCGTCGGCGTTCAGCTGCTCGTCGGCGCGGCCGAACACCCAGCCATGTTCGGCGACCGGCTCGGTGTCGCGCTGCAGCTGCACGTGGGCGGAGACCTGCAGGTCCGCCGCCGGCGCGCCGTAGAGGTAGCGGCTCGCCACGTCGATGATGGCCGGCGCGGCCCGGGTGAGACGCGGGCTGCGCGGCGCCAGCTCCACGGCCAGGCGGTTCGGGACGAAATCCTGCACCTGCACCTCCAGCGTGCCGATGACCGTCTTGGTGCCGGCCAGCATCTCCTCCAGCCGCCAGGTGCCGCGTGGCGCGGTCGGGTTCAGCGGGATCGGCTGCACCGCCACGCCGACCGCGTTCGCCACCAGGCGCGTGCGCGCGGCCTCCACGCCGTCCGGCCGGTGCAGCACCACCATC
>CAHJWU010000263.1 GCA_903643085.1 Rhodospirillales bacterium | reverse complement strand
CCCGCCCGCCCGCCCGGTTTGCCGCACGCGCGCGCGGCCAGACCAGCCCCGGGGGACCAGCCCCCGGGGCCATGCGGGACGCGCCCCGGGGACAGCCGGACGGAGGACGAGGTTTCGCTTCTTTTTTGCGAAAAGACGTGTTTGCCTGCTTTCGCAACGACCAGGAACCCGCCATGCGCTCGCACACCATAGGCAACACCCTGCCGGTGCTGGAACTGGCGCTCGACATCGGCGAGGGCATAATCGCCGAGACCGGCCAACTGAGCTGGATGAGCGGCGGCATCGAGCTGCGTACCACCACCAGCACGGCCGGCAGCACGGGCTTCCTCGGCGCCGTCGGCCGCGCCCTGTCCGGCGGCGGGCTGTTCATGACCGAGTACACCGCGCCCTACCAGCCGGGCACGGTGGCGTTCGCGGCCAAGATACCCGGCCGCCTGGTGGAGCTGCGCGTGCAGCCCGGGCAGAGCTACCTGATACACAAGCACGGCTTCGTCTGCGCCACACAGGGTGTCCAGCTCGGCACCGGGTTCCAGCAGTCGCTCGGCTCCGGCCTGTTCGGCGGCAACGGCTTCCTGCTGCAGCGGCTCTCGGGCGCCTGCACCGCCTGGGTGGAGCTGGGCGGCGAAGTGGTGGAGCGCGTGCTCGGCCCAGGCGAACAGTTGCGCGTGCATCCCGGCCATGTCGGCCTGTTCGAGGACCGGGTGCATTTCGGCATCACCACGCTGCGCGGCGTGCGCAACATTTTCTTCGGCGGCGACGGCCTGTTCCTGGCCGAGCTGACCGGGCCGGGCCGCGTGTGGCTGCAGACGCTCACTCTGCCGAACCTCGCGCACGCGCTGGCGCCGTACCTGGCCAGGGAGAGCGGCGGACCGGTGGAGCAGGTCGAGGAGCTTGGCGTGGCGGGGGCGGTGCTTAAGGGGTTGTTTTCGAGGTAAGGCAGGCGAGGCCTGTTCTGAACAGAAGCCAGAATCCCCCCCCCCGCCGGCGGCCAGCCGGACCCGCGACAGCGCAGTCAAACGCTTCTGCGTCTTTTCGAAAAGCAGGCCTTGCCTTAAGAGTCTGTTTGAAACGTGGCCTGGCCTGTCAGCTGGCGCGTCACGAGCACCGAAGCGAAGTTTGCCGCTGGGCAATGCGCACCGGAGCACAGCGACAGCGCGTCAGATGGCCGCCGGGGCGCGTCAAACGGACTCTCAGAACCGGTCCTTTGCCGCCCGTATCTCTCCGAGCCGAACCGCATCCTGCGCCCGCAGGAACGGGTTCTCCGCCATCTCAGCCTGCAGCCGGGAGGGCACCGTGCGGTCGCCATACGCGCGCAGCCGGTCCACCTGCGCCGCGCGCGTGCGCAGCGCCAGGTTGTCCGGCTCCACTGTCAGCGCGAAGCGCGCGTTGCTCTGGGTGTATTCATGGCCGCAGCACACCAGCGCCGCGCCCGGCAGGGCGGCCAGCTTGTGCAGGCTGGCGAACATCTCCCCGGCGGTGCCTTCCAGCAGCCGGCCGCAGCCGAGCGAGAACAGCGTGTCGCCGCACAGCAGGACCTCGCCGTCCGGGATGTAGAAGGCGATGTGGCCGCGTGTGTGTCCGGGCGTGTCGATCACGTGGGCGGTGGTGCCGCCGAACGGCACGGTGTCGCCCTCTGCCACCGCCAGATCCAGCCTGGGCAGGCGGTGCGCGTCCGCCGCCGCACCCACCACGCGGGCGCCGTAGCGCTGCCGCACCTCGTCCGTGCCTGCCACGTGGTCGCCATGGTGGTGGGTGAGGAAGATGGTGTCCAGCCGGCCGCCATCGGCGTCGATGGCGGCGATCACCGCGCCGGCGTCTGCCGGGTCCACGATGCCCACCGCACCGGTGCCGGAATCACGCAGTAGCCAGGCATAGTTGTCGGAGAACATCGGCACGGCCTGGACGGTCACTGTCATGGACACCACCTCCTGCGAAACAAACGCCAGTCTGTCACTCCGGATTGGCGTCAGCCACCGCCAACGCAGCTGCAGGGCAAGAATGACCAGCGCGGCCCATCACGATGGCCACACTGCCCCGGCCTTCTACGCCGGCGCCACCGGGCAGATGGCGGCCGGCGCCTTGCGGCAACGGCTGCGCACATTGTGGCCGGACCTGTCCGGCCAGGCCGTGCTGGGCATCGGCTATCCCGCACCGTTCCTCGATCTGTGGCAGGACCACGCCTACCGTTGCCTGAACGCCACCACCTCCCACCATACGCCGCCGCCGGGTGCCTGCGCGGCCGACGCCGCCCGGCTGCCTTTTCCGGATCTGGCGTTCGACAGGATCCTGGTGATTCACGGCGTGGAGCCGGTGGACCAGGACGGCAAGCTGCTGCGCGAGATCTGGCGGGTGCTCAAGGATGACGGCCGCATCGTGGTGGTGGCGCCGAACCGGACGGGCCTGTGGGCGCATGTGGACCGCACGCCGTTCGGCCAGGGCCAGCCCTACAGCCAGGGGCAGATCGACCGCGTGCTGGAAGCGGCCATGTTCCGGCCGGAGCGGCGCGACGTGGCCCTGTTCACGCCGCCTTCGTCGCTGGCTCTGGTGCTGCGGACATGGCAGTTCTGGGAGGCGGCCGGCCGCGCGCTGTTCTGGGACCTGGCGGGGGTGACGCTGACTGAGGCGGTGAAGGACACATACGCGGCGTTGCCTGTGGGAGCGCCGGCCAAGCGGCGGGTGGTGCTGTCTGAGGCGGCTTAGGCAGGCTCTCTTCTTTGGGGGACGGGAGAGTCCTGCCTTTCGCTCCGGCAAGATGGGCTTACGCTGTCAACGCCGTCCGTTGCCGTTCGGCGGAGTGCACCCGAAGTCGGAACGCGGACATCCGGCATCCGACCGGGCAATATCTGGCAGTTCAAACGCCGTCGAAGTAAACCGCTGACAGCGCGGTTCTTGCGCGAGCTGTAGCTGACCTCTGGGTTACTGCTGATTCGACAGGAGTTGGATGTGGCCTTCAAGAGACGAACCGCCTTGGCGGCACTGGCGATGTTGCCCATCGCGGCGAGCGCCGAGCCTGTCGATCCGCCCACAGCCGATGTCATCGTGCCCGACGACATCGTGAAGCGGAACGTAGCTGCGATACGCGCGCATCATGATTTGCTGAACAAAGGCAAACTTGCCGAAGCAGTCGCCTACTTTGCTGAGGACACGCGCAATCACGGTGTTCCGGTAGGTCGCAAGGGGCTGCTCCGCGTTCTTACCGACATATACGGCACCTTCCCTGACTGGCGGATGGAGATCGTCAGTCTCGATGCTGTCGGAGATGACGTCGTGGTCCGTTGCATCGTCAGCGGCACGCACAGAGGCGTCGGCAAGATACCGGTCAACGGCGGCCTGCTTGTCGGCGTTTCCCCGACCGGCAAGAGCTTCAAGGTGCAGCATATTCACTGGTACACCTTGCAAAACGCGCTGATCGTCGAACATCGCGCAAACCGCGATGACATCGGGATGATGCAGGGACTGGGCCTGTTACCGGCTGTGAAACGCTACGATCTTCCCTCGCACGGCTGACGGCTTTGCTGTCGCGAAGCCGGACGAAGTAGAGCGTGCGGGCGTGCGAGGCTCTCTCTCGTCCACACCGGGTTCCGGCGCCTTGCGGCCGTTGCGACCTGGATCCCTGCGATTTCGCTTCCGGCCGCCCGCGGCCAGGACGCCGCTTGCTGACGCAGAGAACGACGCCCCCCCACGACCTGACCAAAGGGGATCGCTTCATGAACAACAGCTTGCCTTCCGGCCCGCCCCCGGCTACCACCGCCCGCTACGCTGGCACCCCTGGAGGCCGGCGTGTTTCTCGTTGGAGCTTCTCATGGCCAATCTCGTCACGATCGAAGCCGAGGCGCGTGCGCGAGCCGGTAAGGGGGCGGCGCGTGCGACCCGGCGGGCAGGCAGGGTGCCTGCTGTCATCTACGGTGCCAAACAGGCGCCGGCCCTGATCTCCCTGGAACCCAAGGCGGTGCTGACCGAACTCAAGCGCGGCGGCTGGCGCTCGCGCCTGTTTGAACTGCGCGTGGACGGCGTGCCCGAGCGCGCGCTGATGCGCGACGTGCAGTTCCACCCCGTCACCGACGTGGCCGAACACGTCGACTTCCAGCGCCTGGCGGCAGGCGAGCAGATACGCGTGTCGGTGGCCGTGCACTACACCAACGAGGCAACCAGCCCCGGCCTGAAGAAGGGCGGCGTGCTGAACGTGGTGCGCCACACGATCGAGGTGTGGGCGGATCCGGAGAGCGTGCCCGCGTTCTTCGAAGCCGACCTGGCCGCGCTGGACATCAACGACAACGTGCGCTGGCACAACCTGACCGGCACCGGCGACGCGCGGCCGACGATCGCGGACCGCGACTTCGTTGTGGCGACCGTGGCGCCGCCTACGCGCTCGGCGGAGACGGCGGAGCCTGTGGCGGCTGCGGCAGCACCTGCGGCTCCGGCCAAGGGTAAGGCTCCGGCGAAGGCTGCGGCACCTGCGCCGGCGGCTAAGCCGGCTGCGAAGAAGAAGTAAGGCCAGGGGCTCTGCCCCTGGACCCCGCTAAGGACAG
>CAHJWU010000262.1 GCA_903643085.1 Rhodospirillales bacterium | reverse complement strand
GGCCAGCGCCAGCGCCCGCCCGGGCGAGCCGTCGGCGAGCGCGGCCAGTGCCGCCCGGTCCGCCTGCGGCATCGCCGGCATATAGAGCGCAAGCGCGCGTTCCATCTGTGCCTCGGCCAGCGGCGCCAGCGCCAGATGGCGGCACCTGCTGCGTATCGTGGGCAGCAGCCGCCCGGGTACTGCGCACACCAGGATCAGCACCGCGCGCGCCGGCGGCTCCTCGAGCACCTTCAGCAGGGCGTTGGCCGATTGCGGGTTCAGGTCCTCCGCACCGTCCAGAACCACCACCCGCCACCCGCCTTCCGCCGGCGTCAGGTGCAGGAAAGGCGGGATCTGGCGCGCCGTCTCGGCGGCGATCTGCTTCTTCAGGCGCTTCTTCTTCTCGTCCCACTCCCGCTCGATCGTCAGCAGGTCCGCGTGCGTGCCGGCCGCCACGCGGCGGAACACCGGCTCGCCTTCGCCCATGTCCAGCGTGACGCTACCGCCCGCCAGCAGCCTGCGCGCGAAGCGGTAGGCAAGCGTCGCCTTGCCCACACCCTCCGGGCCGCTGATCAGCCAGGCATGGTGCAGCCTGCCGCCCCGCAGGCACTCCAGGATAGCCGCTTCGGCGGCTGCGTGACCGATCAGGTCCGGGTTCGCCCTGGGGTCTAGCGGCAGGGCTGAGACCTCGAGGCGAAGCAGGCGACGCCTTTCTCACGTGAAGCCGGCAGAGGCCTTCCGCTACCCGGCCAGGCAGTGGAGACGCGCGTGCCGGTCAACGATTGTCGTCCTGCGGGAGTATCCCCGCACTCGGCATCTCGTCAGGAGAGCCGCCCTTGAACAGCCGCACCGCCGCGGCCACGAGCGCCACGTGAGAGAACGCCTGCGGGAAATTGCCCACCAGCCGCTTGGCGTCGACGTCGTACTCCTCGCTCAGCAACCCCACATCGTTGCACAAGCGGAGCAGCCGCTCGAACAGCGTCCTTGCCTCGTCCGTGCGCCCCTGCATGGCATAAGCCTCCACCAGCCAGAATGTGCAGGCCAGGAACGCGCCCTCGCCAGGCGGCAGCCCGTCCACGTTGCTCTGGGTACGGTAGCGCAAGACGAAGCCGTCCTGCAGCAGGTCCGCCTCGATCGCCGCCACCGTGCCCACCACACGCGGATCATCCGCCGGCAGAAAACCCACCAGCGGTATAAGCAGCAGCGTCGCATCCACCTCCTGCCCGCCGAAGACCTGCACGAAGGTGCGCCGGACCGGGTCGTAGCCCTCGCGCAGCACGCGCTCCTCTATCGCCGCGCGCATCGCCCGCCAGGCGTCGATCGGCCCGTGCAGGTGATAGCGGACGGCATCCTTGATCATCCTGTCCACCGCCACCCACGCCATGATCTTGCTGAAGGTGAAGTGCTGCGCCTCGCCGCGTATCTCCCACATGCCTTCGTCCGGCTCCTGCCAGATGTCGGCCAGATGCGCCACGATGTTGCGCTGGAGCGCCCAGCCATGCGGCGCCGGCTTCAGCCCGCGACGCCTCGCCTGGTGCAGCGCCTCCAGCACCTCGCCGAACACGTCCAGCTGCACCTGGCCGCTGGCCGCATTGCCCACACGCACCGGCGCGCTGCCCTCGTAGCCGGCCAGCCAGGGCAGCTCGCGCTCCTCCAGCGAGCGCTCGCCGTGCAGCCCGTACATGATCTGTATCTGGCTTGCCGAGCCGGCCACGCTGCGCTGCAGCCAGTCGCGCCAGGCGACCGCCTCCTCGGTGTAGCCGGCATCCATCAGCGCGTACAACGTGAGGCTCGCGTCCCGCAGCCAGCAAAACCGGTAATCCCAGTTGCGCGGCCCGCCCAGCTGCTCCGGCAGCGAGGTGGTCGGCGCCGCAACGATCCCGCCGGTGGGCGCGAAGGTGAGCGCCTTCAGCGTCAGCAGGCTGCGGCGCACCGCGCTCGTGTAGCGTCCGTGATACCGGCAGCGGCCGATGAACGCCTCCCAGTGCGCCGCCGTATCGGCCAGGGCCGCCATTGCATCGACGGCTTGCGGCGGCGCCCTGTGCGACTCGCCGAACGACAGCACGAACGCCACCGTCTGCCCGGCGGCAACGGTGAAGTCCCCCACGCTGCGCATGTCCCGCCCGTGCAGCTTCACGTCGGTGCGCACCACCACCATGTTCGGCCCGGCGATCGCGCACAGGCCGGAATGGTCGTCCAGCCTGGTCACCCAGGGCACGCTGATGCCGTAGTCGAACCGCAGCGCCAGGTCGGTATGCATCGCCACCCGCCCTGTCCTGCCCTGCACCAGCCGCACCAGGGTGGGGTTCGGCTGGCCTACCGCCATGAAATCCACCACGGCCGCGCTGCCGCCCGTGGTCTCGAACACCGTCTCCAGGATCATGCTGTCGCCTTGGTAACTTCGCCTGGCGGCACGCGGGCCGCCATGCGGCGCGATGCTCCAGCATCCGTTGTCGCGCCCACCCAGCAACGCCGCGAAACAGGCCTGGCTGTCGAAATGCGGCAGGCACAGCCAGTCGATCGAGCCGTCAAGGCCGACCAGCGCGGAGGTCACCTGGTCGCCTATCATGGCGTAATCTTCGATCTTCGACGGCATGGCGCGGTCCTTTGGCTAGGCGAGAAAGCAGGCAGTCCTTTCGCAAAAGGACCAACAAAACTTCTGCTCCCTGCCGGCGGCCGCTTCAGCACCCGCGTGTCGCGCGGGAGCTCGCTTACGCGTGTCGTGCGGGAGCACGCTTACGCGTAACGTGCGAAAGCGAGCGTGCGCGTGACAGGCGAGAGCACGCGTGCGCGTGACAGGCAGCAGAAGTCTTTGCTTCTTTCGGGAGAGGACGTGCTTTCTGCCTTTCCGGACTTTGCCGCAAGCGCGAAAAGCTTGACTTTACCGCCGCAGTTTCAGATATGCCGCGAAGCGACGCGCACATCCGCGGTTCGCCCGGGGCAACCTGCCCGTTACGGCCGCTTCATGGCTTAGCCGCGCAATCTCCAAGAGACCGAGAAGATTTGTTGAACCAAAACACAGCCCACGAGGCGGATGAGCCCGTGCCCGATCTGCACAGCTCCCCCGACGTGCGCGATGCCCAGGCGGAGGCGCCGGAACCGGCTGCCGGTTCCGCGCTACCGCCGGCCACGCAAGCGGGCCAGGCGACAGACGATCAGGCCGAAAACACGCTGCAGGCGATTTCGCCCGATGCCGCCGCACCAGAGCAGGCGCCAGAGCAGGTAGCAGACATCGCGGCCGAACTCGCCGCCGTCACCTTCGTGGCGCCAGAGGACCTGACAGCCGAACCGGCCGCCGGCATCCCTGAAGCACCCGCCGAGCCAGAGACGATCTTCGCCGACCTCGGCCTCTCCGAGCCGATCCTGCGCGCCATCGAGGAGAAGGGCTACAAACACCCCACGCCTATCCAGGCGCAGGCCATCCCGGCCGTGCTCTCCGGCCGGGACGTCATGGGCGTGGCCCAGACCGGCACCGGCAAGACCGCCAGCTTCACCCTGCCCATGCTGGACATCCTGTCCGGCTCGCGCTCGCGCGCCCGCATGCCGCGCAGCCTGATCCTGGAGCCGACCCGCGAACTTGCCCTGCAGGTGGCGGAAAACTTCGTCGAATACGGCAAACACCTCAAGCTGAACCACGCCCTCCTGATCGGCGGCGAAAGCCTCAACGACCAGAAAGAGGCGCTGATGAAGGGCGTGGACGTCCTGATCGCCACGCCGGGCCGCCTGATCGACCTGTTCGAGCGCGGCGGCCTGATGCTGACCGACGCCCGCCTCCTGGTCATCGACGAAGCCGACCGCATGCTGGACATGGGCTTCATCCCGGATGTCGAACGCATCGTCGCCATGCTGCCCAAGACGCGCCAGACGCTGTTCTTCTCAGCCACCATGGCGCCGGAAATCCGCCGCCTGTCGGACGCCTTCCTGTCCAACCCGCGACTGATCACGGTGTCGAAATCCGCCTCCGTCGCCACCACGATCGTGGCCGGCCTGGCGCTCGTCGCCGAGCATGACAAGCGCGAGGCGCTGCGCCGCCTGATACGCTCCGAGGACGTGTCCAACGCGCTGATCTTCTGCAACCGCAAGCGCGACGTGGACATCCTGTTCAAATCGCTTACCCGGCACGGCTTTTCGGTCGGCTCGCTGCACGGTGACATGTCGCAGCCCGCCCGATTCGCCACTTTGGACAAATTCAAGAAGAACGAGCTCCGCCTGCTGGTCTGCAGTGACGTCGCCGCGCGCGGCATAGACATCGGCGGCCTCAGCCACGTGTTCAACTTCGACGTGCCGCAGCACGCCGAGGATTACGTGCACCGGATTGGCCGCACCGGCCGCGCCGGCCTGGTCGGCCACGCCTTCACGCTGTGCTCGCCGGATGACAAGCTGGCCGTGGACGCCATCGAGAAGCTCACCGGCTTCGCCATCCCCCGCATCGTGGTGCCCGAGCTGGACGTGGTCGACTGGTCCGAGGGCGACGGCCGCAAGCGCCGTGGCCGCGCCGCGCCTGCCCGCGGCAGAGCCGCCCTGCAGGAGCACGGCAGAGCCGCCGGACCTGAGCGCAGCCGGGTCAAGCCGGAGGCTGAGGCCAG
>CAHJWU010000261.1 GCA_903643085.1 Rhodospirillales bacterium | reverse complement strand
CGGCCGCCGCCCCCGCCGCCACCTGCGCGCCAGGCAGCCGCCGCGCCCGCCTTGCGTCAACCAGGCCGCGCAGCCTGGCGCCCAGCCCCAGCCCCGCCCGCACATCCTCCAGCCACACGAAACGCACCTGCCCCGCCATCCGCTCCACCACCTAGCCCAACCTGGCCCGCTCCACGAACGCCCGCGAGGACAGCACCACGCCCAGCTGGGCCGCCGCGCAGGCCGACAGCATGCCCTCCGCGCCTGCGGAAAAGTTCAGCATCGCCGGTACCCGCCCCCAGGCCTGCAGCGCCAGGAACGTGACCACCGCGCCGTTCGCGTTCGGCAGCATCACCCCCACGCGCCCGCCCTGCGGCGCCTCGCGTAACAGCCGGCGTCCCAGCACCAGCGCGCCCAGCACCAGCCGTTTGTAGGTCATCGGCACCCGCGCGGTGTCCTCGATGATCGGCACCGACGCGCCGAACCGGTCGCGCGCGTCAAGCAGGGCGCTGAACAGCGAACGGCCGGTGTCGGCCGCGGCGAACCCCGCCTGCTCCATCACCGCCTGCAACTGCGCCCCCACCGCACGCCGCCGCGCCCGGCCAAGCAACGCCGCCTCCACGTCGATCGCCACCGGCGGCAGCACCGTCAGGGAAAGCCTCGCAAACCAGCGCCGCGGCAGCACGCGCCCCATGCGCGAGAGGCGGCTGAACTGTGCGCCGTCGATGCGCACCGGCACCATCGCCGCACCCGCCCTGTCGGCAATCATGCCCGCGCCGTCATAAACTTTCATGAGCGCCCCGGTCACCGTGATGCGGCCCTCCGGAAAGATCACCAGGTTCGCCCCCTCGCGCACCGCGTGCACCATGGTCCGCGCGTTGAAAGGGTTCACCGGATCGATCGGAAAATGCTTCACCGCCGCCAGGAACGGCCGCGCCCACCAGCGCCGCGCGATGTGCACGTTCACCGCGAAAGTCGGTGCCCCAGGCAGGAAGGCGGCCAGCAACGCCCCGTCCAGAAAGCTCTGGTGGTTGACCACGAACACGCAGCGCGTGCCGGCGGGCGGCAAATTCTCCAGTCCACGCACGAGCGGCGCGTGGAAGATCCGGAAATATAGCCGGAACGCCGCACCCACCGTCGCCTCGGGCAGGAGCCGCACGATCCACGCGGCAACGGCAAGATTGGCCACCGCCGCCACCAGCAGAACGCGCCCGGGCGCCACGCCGGCCACCGCCAGCAGCGCGGTCGCCGCCGCGGCGCCCACCATGGCGCCTGCGTTGACCACGTTGTTCGCCGCGATCATGCGCGAAAGCAGCACCCGCTCGGACCGCTCCTGGATCACCGCGTATAGCGGCACGGAGTACACCCCGCCGCACGCCGCGAGCAGCAGCAGATCCGCCAGCATGCGCCAGCCGGCTACCCCCTGCAGCAGCGCCACCGCCCCGCCCGCCGCGCGCACATGCCCGGCCACGTGGGCGAAATCCCAGAGGAACACGGACAATCCCAGAGCCGCGAAAGGCACCAGCCGCGCCGACACCTCGCCGCGCAGCAGCCCCCCGCACGCCACCGACCCCACGCCCACGCCCACCGAGAACACCGCCAGAAACAGCGTGAACACGGGGTTGCCCGCGCCCATGGAGTCCCGCACCAGCACCGGCAACTCGGTCAGCAGCGTGGCCCCCATCACCCAGAACCAGCTCAGCCCGAGTATGCACAGCCACACCGGCGGGTTCGCCCGCGCCGAGGCCAGCAGCCGCCCGGTCTGCACGGCCACGTTCCACCCGATCGCCAGCCCGGGCGCGCTCGCCGGCGCCGGCAGGATCAGCGCCGCACTGGCCACCCCTGCCAGCGCCACCACCAGCCCCGCACCCGCCACCAGCGCCGGCCCATGGGGCAACCCGAACAGCAGCGGCCCCGCGATGGTGCCCGCCAGTATGCCGCCGAACGTGCCCGCCTCCACCAGCCCGTTGCCGGCAACCAGCTCCGCCCCTGCCAGATGCTGCGGCAGGATGGCGTATTTCAGCGGTCCGAAAAACGTAGCCTGCACCCCCAGGCCGAACAGCACGGCCATCAGCACAGGCGTGCTGTCCAGCAGGAACCCCGCCGCGGCCGCGCCCATCACGCCGATTTCCGCCGCCTTCACCAGCATAATCAGCCGCCGCTTCTCGAACCGGTCGGCCAGTTGGCCCGCGGTGGCGGACAGCAGCCCGAACGGCAGGATGAACAGCCCGCCCGCCAGCGCCACCAGCGCCCCCGCCCCCTGATGCGCCGCATGGAACATGATCAGCACCACCAGTGCGTTCTTGAACAGGTTGTCGTTGATCGCGCCCAGCGTCTGGGTAACCAGCAACGGCGCCAGCCGGCGGGAGGTGAGGAGCGGCATGCGGCTTCCTTTGGTGAACGGTGTTCAATAACCCGACTGTGAACATCGTCCAAGAAGTGTCCCGCGGCGGCCCGCAGCACGAAAGCCCGCCATGCAGGATTGCGCCAGCCTCCTCCATTTTCCCGCCCGAGGCCTCGCCCCTTTGGTCGGGCGTCGGCCGGCGCGCGCCGCCATTTCGCCACGCACACGTTACGGGATGTTATCTGCGCAACGTCGCGCTTTCTCCGGACAGCGCGTGTCGGGCAAGGGTCGGCTCACGGTACGAAGCAGGCAGTCCTTTTTTGAAAAGGACCAAAAAACTTTTGTCCCCCGCGCATTGGCAAAGTTCGCGCTCCCGCGAACACATGCGAGCGGATGACACAAGCACGGATGTGGTGTTTCAGAACAACGCCCGGGTTGCCTGGCAATCGCCGGCAGGCTTTAGAATCAGCGAAACCGTCTGTCTCGAAAGCAGAAGACTCCTGCTTCCCCGCAAGGTCAGCCTGCGTGTCTGTACGCAAACACGCCAACGCCGCACCTGCGAGGAAACAAAAGCCTCTCGGTCCTCTTCAAAGAACCGCTTGATTCCCGAAGAGTATCAAAATCATCGTCGCCTGGTATTACTGGGGCGGCTGGATCGACGGCGTCTTGCCGGCAGACCCCGCATCGGCAGCCGCGCCGATCGTGAAGAACCCTTTCGCGAGGACGGAATAGGTGGTGCCGTTGCTCACATAGATGATGTATTTATGCGTGATGAAGTTCAGCGCGTAGGTGTAGAGCGTCGACGTCGAGTTCTGCAGGCCGGTCACGACCAGGCCGTTGAAGTTCTTCACCGTCGTGTAGAGACCCTGATCGAGTGTCGAGAGACAACCGGTGGAGACTCCGGTCGTGAATATGCCCTTGTACACGTTCAGTGTCATGCCGTCACAATGATCGACGAAGTTGATCGTGTAGGTGGTTTTTGCGGGGCCGGGCGGCTCGGTGGCCGAGGCGGCCTGCACGCCGGCGGTGAGCAGAGCGGCAGCGAAGAGAGACGTCTTCAGCATCTTGTCATTCCTTGAAGCGTGAGTTGATCCCGCACCGCAATGACGGCGCTTGACGAAAAGCAACTAGCCGGACCGAAACCTGATCGCAATAAGCAAACATCGCAATGAGGCCGAGCCGCAGCGAAGCGGCACCGGCCATGCATAACACGAGCAGGTGCCGCCGCTCATGTTTCGCACGCAACCTGTTGACAACAGTAAGATCCCGCTCGCCATCCCGCATGCGCGAAGCCATCCGGCATCACTCACATATATGCCGTCACAATTGCGTGGGGGCTGCCGCCGTTGCCACCGCGACCAGAGCGCATGATCGGCGCGAATACATCCGCACGGCTGCGACGGCATCCGCCTGCTCGCGCGCAGCGCCGTCAACACGGTCCGGCCCCGATGATCGCTGTCAGCCGCAGCAACAAATCAGATTGCGGATTCGTCTAACATCACTCGCAAAAGTTGAAAACGATCGGATTATTCCGCAAAGCCAGGACACGAACCCGGATCTCCGGTTCCGGCTCGAAGGAAAACGCCGCTCCCACGTGCTATCTGATCAACCCGGATGCCTCAGCCACCGCCCGGGATCTTTCCATGCCTGCCGTGACCGCAAGCGCCGCCTCCAAAGCCCGCCGCCCCGCCACCGCATCCACCATCACCGGCGCCCCGTCCACGCAGCTGGCGATGAACGCCGCGTGCTCGGCCTCGAGCACGTCATGATCCTCCCAGCTCGCCTCATCCAGCCGGAACCCGTCCGTCCCGGGCACCTCCATCCCCCGCTCGCGCCCTATCATCGTCAGCCGCCGCGCCACGAAATCCGCCGAAAGATACCCCTCCTGGCTGAACAGCCGCATGCGCCGCTCCGTCTTCAGCGAGATCCGGCTGGCGGTGATCGTCGCCACGCACCCGTTCACGAAGCGCACCCGCGCGTTGGCAATGTCCTCGAACTGGCTGGACACCGCCGCCCCCAGCGCATCCACGCTCTCGATCTTCGAATCGACCAGGCTCAGCACCAGGTCCAGATCGTGGATCATCAGGTCCAGGATCACCGACACGTCCGTCCCACGCGGCTTGAACGGCGCGATCCGTGTCGCCTCGATGTAGAGCGGTCGTGATATCCGCGCCGAAATCGCCCGGTGCTCCGGCGAGTAGCGCAGCAGGTGGCCCACCTGCAGCACGCGGCCGCGCGCGCGCGCCAGCTCCGCCAG
>CAHJWU010000260.1 GCA_903643085.1 Rhodospirillales bacterium | reverse complement strand
GTCGCCCCAGCGCCCCCGCACCACCCCAGGCCGCCCCTCACGCATCGCCGCCCGCAGCAGCCGCCATCGCAACGCCGCTCCCAGCGCCGCGCATTCCCGCCCGGAGAACTCCGCCCCCACCCGCGCGATGATCGCGAACAGCCGGTCCAGCGTCGCCGCGTCTGGCACCGGCAGCCGCTCGGTCAGATGCCGCACCACCAGCCGCGCCGCCGCCTCCGCCTCCGCCCCGAACCAGGGCGCGTAGGCACGGCTCAGCACCGCCGCCGCCCGCTCGCCCATCTGCGCCGCCATACGGTAGGTCGTGTTGCTGCTGTGCCAGCGGTACTGCGTCAGCACCCCGTCCAGCCGCGCCGCCTCCCCGTATGACAGCAGCCGGTGATACAGGTCGAAATCGTCGGCCGGCACCGCATTATCCCGCAGCACCGCCCCGTCCTCGGTTACCCGCTGCAGCGCGCTGCGGCGGAACATCACCGAAGACCAGGTCAGCGGATTGCCCAGATGCAGCATCATCCGCATGCCGGTCGGGCTCACCTGCGCCACCTGCTCCGGACCGCTCGCCACCCCGTCGCGCAGGATCTCCACCTTGGTGCCCACGAACACCACCTGCGTGTGCCCGTCCAGATACGCCACCTGCCGCGCCAGCCGCTCCGGCAGGCTCACGTCGTCATGGTCCAGCACGGCCACGTACGTGCCCACGCACGCCGCAAGCCCCACATTCCGCCCGCCGGCGATCCCGCGGCACGAATCGTTGCGTATCACCCGCAGCCGCGTGTCGCGCACCGCCGCCAGTATCTCCGGCGTTGCATCGGTCGAGCAATCATCCACCACCACGAGCTCGAAATCGCCAAAGCTCTGCGCAAGCACGCTGTCCAGGCTCGCCCCGATCCAGGCCGCCCCGTTGCGCGTGGTCATCAGCACGCTCACCCGCGGCGCGCTCACGCCGCCTCGCCGGCCACGAACCCGCTCGCCCACGCCCATTGGAAGTTGTAGCCGCCAAGCCAGCCCGTCACGTCAACCGCCTCACCGATCGCAAACAGCCCAGGCATCCCGCGTGCCGCCATGCTCTTTTGGGACAGCTCCCGAGTCGACACCCCGCCCAGTGTTACCTCAGCCTTGGCGTAACCTTCAGTTCCGGAAGGTAACAAACGCCAGCAGCGCAGCGCCGCCTCCAGCGCCAGCAGCTCCCTGTCCGCGATCTCGCCCACCGGCCCGCTCGCGCGCGCCGCCGGCAGGAACACATCGGCCAGACGTTGCGGCAACACCTCGCCCAGCAGCGCGCGCAGCCCTGCCTTCGGCCGCGCCCGCTTGCCCGCCCGCAGAAACCCCGCTGGCGCCCCGGGCACTAGGTCGATCTCCAGGGCCTGTCCCTCCCGCCAGGCCGAGCTGACCTGCAGGATCGCCGGCCCCGACAGCCCCCTGTGCGTCACCACCATGCCCTCGCGGAACCGCGCCCCGCCGCACCCCGCCTCAACCGTCGCGGACACCCCGGCCAGCCCGTCCAGCCGCCCAAGCGCCTCCCCGGCCAGGGTCACCGGCACCAGGCCAGGCCGCGGCGCCACCACCGCCAGCCCGAACTGCTTTGCCAGCCGATACGCCAGCCCGGACGCGCCGATCTTGGGTATCGACAACCCGCCGCTCGCCAGCACCAGCGACTCCGCCTCCACGTCCCCGCCGCCCAGCCCCACGCGGAACCGCCCGGAATGCGAGACCTCCCCCACGCTCTGCCCCAGCCGCACCACGGCGCCCGAAGCCGCGCACTCCGCCAGCAGCATCGCCACGATCTGCCGCGCCGACCCGTCGCAGAACAGCTGGCCCAGCGTCTTCTCGTGCCAGCCGATACGGTGCCGCTCCACCAGATCCAGGAAATCCCGCGGCGTGTAACGCGCCAGCGCCGACCGCGCGAACCGCGCGTTCTCCGAAAAGAACCGCTCCGCCACGCACCCCGTATTGGTGAAGTTGCAGCGCCCGCCGCCGGAGATCAGTATCTTCTCGCCCGCCTGCCTGGCATGGTCCACCACCAGCACGCGCCGTCCCCTGCGCGCCGCAATCATCGCGCACATCAGGCCGGCCGCACCGGCGCCTAGGATCAGGACGTCGAATTTTTCCACGATGCGGGTGGAGGTGCCGTCAGGTAGGCAAGAAAGCAAGCAGTCCTTTTTTGAAAAAAGAACGCAAAAACTTTTGTCTTCCCCGCATCTGCGGCGCCCAGGCGCCTCCGGATAAACACCCACGCTGAACGCGAGGGAATCGAAAGTTTTTTGGTCCTTTTTTCAAAAAAGGACTGCTTGCTTTCCGCCCCGGATCAACGATCACCGCCGTCCAGGTCCAGAACAAAGCCCCTTGGTGTTCCTGGTGCGCTTGGCGGTCATTCCCCTTCCGTCTGCCGTTCCAGCCACCGAAAAAGCCACCCAGCCAAAAGGCCCCACAGCCCGATGTCCGAAACCCTGAACAGAGACCTTGCCCTGCGCGCCGTCGACCAGGGCGCCCGCGCCTACTTCGCCGAACGCCGCGCCCGCGTCGCGCCCTTCGTTCGCGCCCATTTCTCCCTGCCCGGCACCCTCTCGCTGCACCGCGCCGCCCTCGGCTGGGACATCCTCAAGGCGCCGCTGAACCTCACCCTGGCCGCCCCCCAGATCGCCCTGCACCTGACCTCCGCCACCGTGGGCAAGCTGGGCGCCCCCCGCCTCGCCGCCCGCCTGCATCGCTCCCTCATCCTGCCCACCGCCGTGACCCGCCAGGTCGAATGGCTGATCCAGACCGAGCTGCTGGAGCTCCCCTACGCCCAGCCCAGCCGCGAAAGCAGCACGGACGCGCTCGCCACCGCCATACTCGCCACCCCTGACCTGCAAGCCGCCCTCGCCGCGGCCCTCCCCGACCTCACCGCCCACAGCGCCGACCCGGCCTTCCAGGCCCGCCTCGCCGCCGCCCTGCAAACCTACGGCCTCTCCCGCGCCGCCGCCGCCGAGATCACCACCGGCCTGATGAACCTCGGCATCGGCGCCCTCACCCTGAACAAGCTGACCCCGGGTGCCGCCACGCTGGGCCCCGCTCTGGCCGGCCTGATGGCTCACCAGACCGCCATCAGCGCCTTTCCCCTCGGCGCCTCGCTCGGCAGCGCCTGGTACACCCTCTTCCCGGCCGGCCCGTCGGCCGTCATGCTGGCCGCCACCACCGGCACCGTCATGCTCGCCGCCACCACCTTCGCGGCCTTCGCCGGCGTGGTCTCGGACCCGATCCAGACCGCGCTCGGCCTGCACCAGCGCCGCCTCACCCGCCTCGTCGCCGGCCTGGAGCGGCAGTTCTTCAACCCCGCGGCCGCAGGCTTCGCCGTCCACGACCACTACGTCGCCCGCCTGCTCGACGTGTTCGACATGCTGGGCGCCGCGCTGCGCCTGGCGGGCGTCTAGGCTGACTCCGCGCTGCCAGTGACGCATAGAAAGCAAGCAGTCCTTTTTTGAAAAAAAGGACCAAAAAACTTTTGCTCCCCGCATCTGCGGCGTCCCGGTGCCTCCGGACACACCGAAGCGGCTGGGACTGCGCAGGGATCAAAAGTTTTTTGCTTCTTTTTTTCAAAAAAGAAGGCCTTCCTTGCTTACCTAAGGATCCCGAAGCAGCGGGCACGTGCTGACGCATCCGTCGGTCGCGCGAGAGCACGTTTGCACGTGACCGCCTGCTTGCCGTGAGCGCACCAAGCCGGCCGGGTGCTACTGCGGCTGGGGCGCACCAGGCATCGCGGGCATCGCCGGCATCCCGCCCGGCATCGCCGGCATCCCGCCAGGCATACGCGGCACCCCGCCCGGCCCGAAAGACGCCGCATTGCTCGCCGCGGCCTGCTTGGCGCTGGCCGCCATCTGCTGACACAACCCGGCCTGCGTCGAATGCCCCTTCGCCGCCATGTCGGACAGCGACACGCTCTGCCCGTTGGCGGCAATCGTCCCCGCCTTGCCCGTGGCCTCCGCCGCCGCGGTGGACCCCGCATAAGCCGGCATGCGCGAAATCACCCCCTGCTCCGCCAGCACGGCGCTGCCATCGGTGTACCCCTGCGCCTGGCAATACTCCAGCACACCCAGCTGGTTGGCCGCGCTCTCATGCGCCATCGCCATCATGTCCGTCTGCGCCGCCGCCACACCGGGCAGGCAGACGCAAGCAACCAGAACACCGAACCGCATCATCATGCTCCTGTAATCATGCAAAGCGGCGGTCAAACCGTCACGCCAGGAGAAAGTTCCGCCCCCGGGGCGAAAGGTCGCAAAATCAGGCGAAGCCTTCCTTCGTGGGACAAGCTGAAGATGTCGCCCACCCCGGCTTATGCACCTGCCGCGCGCCGCGAAACCCACCGAAGCACCGCGGCGTCGGAGGACGAAAGTTTTCTGCTTCTTTTTTGCCGGAAAGCAGGTCTTGCTTGCCCGGTCACTCGCCCAGGAAAACCCATGCGCAAGCGCACCCTAGCCGCCACCGCCATCCTGGCCACCGGCCTGTTCGCCCTCTACGCCTGCAGCGAGCGCGCCACCCTGCCTCTGTCCGCCGGTATCGGCCCGGACCCGCGGCTCCCGCCGCCGCTCTAAAGTTAATTTTGAGCGCGTATTGATCGAGAGCTTCGAAAATTGCTGGACC
>CAHJWU010000259.1 GCA_903643085.1 Rhodospirillales bacterium | reverse complement strand
GTGCTGGCGGCACGCCTGCCCGCCGAGCCGGCGCACGCCGCCGCGCGGCCGGGGGAGCGGAGGTACGGTCCCGTTTTGCGGAACACCGCTTGCTTGCCGATGATCCTCTACCCCGCCATCGACCTCAAGGACGGCGCCTGCGTGCGCCTGCGCCGCGGCGAGCTGGAAGACGCCACGGTCTACGAGACCGACCCGGCCCGCCAGGCGCGCGCCTTCCAGCACGCGGGCGCCGCCTGGCTGCACGTGGTCGACCTGAACGGCGCCTTTGCCGGCCGCCCGGTGAACGAGGCGGCGGTGCTGGCGATCCTGGCGGCCGCCGCCATCCCGGTCCAGCTCGGCGGCGGCATACGCGACCTCGCAGCGGTCGAGCGCTGGCTGGCGGCGGGCGTGTCGCGCATCATCCTCGGCTCGGCGGCGGTGAAGAACCCCATACTGGTCCACCAGGCCTGCCGCAGCTTTCCCGGACGCATCGCCGTGGGCATCGACGCGCGGGACGGCTACGTGGCCACCGAAGGCTGGGCGGACACGTCCACGCTGCGCGCGCCCGACCTGGCCCGGCGCTTCGAGGATGCCGGCGTGGCGGCGATCATCTACACCGACATCGCGCGCGACGGCATGCTGGGAGGCGTCAACATCGCGCAGACGATCGAACTTGCGGACCAGCTCCGCACGCCGGTGATCGCCAGCGGCGGCATCGGGTCGGCAGGGGACCTGCGGGCGCTGCGCCGCGCCGCGACCTCGCCTGACGGACGGGACAGCCGCCTCGCCGGCGTCATCGTCGGGCGCGCGCTCTATGACGGGCGTATCGCGCTGGCCGAGGCGCTTGGCATTCTGGCCTGATGTTTGTAAGCGTTCGCGCCGGTGCCAGGAAGCAAGCAGTCCTTTTTTGAAAAAAAGGACCAAAAAACTTTTGCTCCCCGCCTTCGCGGCGGCGCACCCCGTTTTCTGCAAGTTGTGCCTGGGCAGAAGCAGGCCTGGCCGTGGCGCAGGCGCGGGGGCAAAAGTTTTTTGCTTCTTTTTTTCAAAAAAGAAGGCCTTGCTTCCTGCTGCTATGGCCAGGATTCCCCGCAGGCTGGTGTAAGCAAGGGCCTCGATCAAGCGGGGGGCGTCACCATGGGCGATACACTGGAAATGCACGAGCACGCCGAGGCGGCGGCGCATGGCGGGCGGCGCCACACCGCTTTGCTGATCGCCGTGCTGGCGGCGGGCCTGGCGTTCTGCGAGCAGGGGGCGCAGCACGCGGAGACCCGCATGTCCCAGAGCGCCGTCTCCGCCGCCGACGTCTGGGCCGAGTACCAGGCGAAATCCACCCGGGCCAATGAGACGAAGGACCTGGCGCAGATCGCCGCCTTGCTGCCGGCGAACGCCGCAGGCGACGCGGCCGCCCTACAGGCGCGGTTCAGCGCCGACATCGCGCGCTTCGAGACGGACCCCAGAAGCGGCAAGCAGGCTTTGGCCGACCAGGCCCGCCGGTTGGAAGAGACGCGCGACGCCGCACGCGAGCGGCTGGAGGCGTTCGACAACGCGGCCTCCGCCCTGCAACTCGGCATCGTGCTGACCACGGCCTCCGTGATCACCGGTTCGCTCATGCTGGTGTGGGGCGGGGCGCTGCTGGGCTTGGCCGGGGGCGTGCTGGCGGTGCTCGGGCTGCTGGCGCCTGGTATCGCGGCGTTATAGGCGGGCAAGGCGTCCTCGAAGCAGGAGGCTGTCTGCGCGGCCTGTCGGCGCCCGGGGCTGACCCGGGGCATCAGGCCGTGGCGACTGCGTGGGAGGGCCTCCTGCCCTCCTGCGGGCGGCGATCAGCGCAGATCGTAGCCGAACAGCGTCAGGAACCCGCCCCATGTTTCGGCGCATTGCGCCCGCAAATTGTCCGGAAGGTCGGTGCGCCAGCGGCCGATTGAGGCCTCCGGGGAGCCGCTCGTCGCGTGCTGGGCGAACATCTTCTCGCCGGCTTCCTTGCGCACGGGCGCCACTTCGGCCTGGAGGAACGCGCCGAGCCTGGCATAGGTGGCGGCATCGCCGCGTATCATGTCCTCGTAGCGTATGATGCAGACGTCCTGGCCCGCTTCGGCCTGGATGGCGGTCAACTGGCCGCAACTGTGGCTTAACTGCTCGAACGCCTTGTCCTGGCTCGATTCGAAGTAGGCGACGTGCGAGCACAGCACGTCGCGCGGGTCGCGCACGATCACCACCTCGCGCATGCCGGCGAACACGCGCCGCACGAACAGCCGGGTGGGCCGGTGCAGGTTGTTGTTCTTCTCCGCGAAGAACCTGACCTCGGTCTTATCCTTGTCGATGGCGAGCAGCCGGTAGTACTGGCGCACGATGTCCGACACCGCGGTTCCCAGCCGGGACGGCGCCCAGTCCTCGTGGAAGCGCCGCAGGCTGGCCTGCCTGCGGAAGGCATGGGCGTATTGCGGCCCGGTGAACGGGTTGAAGCCGATGTGGAAGCCGTCGCCCTCCAGGTGGTCGGGATGGGTGGAGCGCTCGGCATCGGCCGGCGCGGTCAGCACGGCATAGGCCGCCGCGTAATAGGACAGCAGCCGCACCTCGTAGGGCACGAGCTCGGCCACCACCACCTGCGGCGAGGCGGCCAGGCAGCTCATGAGGTAGGTGGTGCCGGACCGGCCGGGTGCGGTCACCAGGATGGGCGCGGGCTGTTCGGCCTCCCAATGCGTCTCCGCCGAACTTTGCAGGACGCGGTCGCCGCCGGGCACCGCGGTGCCGTCCGGGAAGCTGACCGTAACGGCGTGGTCCGTGAAGACGGACAGCGGCGCGGGGAAGGTGAAGACGAAGCCGTGCGCGCCATCGCCGTATCTGCCGAGGGCGGCCAGGTCGCGGCGCGGGCGCTCGGCGAACACCCGGCCCGCCTCCTGGCCGTCGACGGCCACGCACAGTTCGAGCCGGGCATCCGGCTCGGCGTCGTCGGCGGCCCAGCCGGACACGGAGAGCTGGGTGATCGAGTCGACATGGCCGCCACGCATGAACGTTTTCCGAACCCTGGTTTCTGGACGCACAGGTTTTGCGCGGCCTGCCCTGGCGCGTCAAATCCGCGGCGGACGCCGGAAGCAAGCAGTAATTTTTTGAGAAAAACAACCGCAAGATGTGCACTGCCACCGGTCCGTTTTGGCGGAACGCACGCCCCGGCGACCTTGCGGCAGCGGTTCGAATGTTTTTGCTGCTTTGGCGAAAAAGAAGGCCTTGCTTACTTCCTTACCCCCCTTATGAAAGCCGGGCAGCACAGGACCGAGACATTGGCGGCAACACGCGCACAAAGCGGCTTCCGGCCTGGCGAGGACCTGACCCGCGAGCCTGCTCCGCTCCAGGGCGCGGTGTTCACGCCCGCCGCAGACGCGGGTGGCACGGACCGCGACGTCCTGATGGGCTACCAGCTTTTCCTGGGGCGGGACCCGGAGAGCTCCTTCGTCATCGCCGACGCCAGGAACAGCCCTGTCGGCGCCTTCGTGCGCGCGCTCATGGGATCGGGCGAGTTCCAGAGCGCGGTGCTGGACAAGCTGGCCGCCGGCCGGCCGCTGCCGCACGAGAACGCCGGGCCCGCCCCGAGCACGGAGCAGCTGGCCTGGCTGTTCGGCCTGTTGCACGTGCCGCAGCGCGCGGAGGGCTCGCTGCGGGCGGCCACCAGCTGGGCCGAGTGGCTGCGCACCCTGGTCGCCATACCAGGCCTGCCCACGGCGCCGGCACGCGCGACGCCGGAGAGCGGGCAGGAGGCCCAGGCGGTCGCCGGTTTCGTGCTCGTCACCATCGAGGCGCCCAAGCCGGGCGACCGCGTGCAGGCGGGCAGCCTGGTCCAGGGCAACGGCTGGGCCATAGCGCCGGCCGACATCGCGGAAGTGGCCGTGCACCTCGATGGCAAGCTGCTGACCCACAGCCGCTACGGCCTGCCCCGGCCGGACGTGGCCCGCAGCTTCCCGCATTACCGCCACGTGGACCATTGCGGCTTCAGCTTTTCCGCCGAGGTGCCCGAGGACGCGCCGCCCGCCGCCCTGCTCACCGTGATCGTGCGCAGCGTGGATGGCCAGGAGGGGCGCAAGAGCGTGCGGCTGCATGCCCAGGCCAGCCCCGCCGCCGCGGCGCGTACGCAGGATGCCGCCGAGGCTGCCTGGCCGATACGCCTGGCCGTCGAGGACGCGGTCGTGGACGCCTTCAGGATGCTGCGCGTGCGCGGCTGGGCGGTCAGCGCCGATCCGATACGCGCGGTCAACGTCACGCTTGACGCGATGCCGATGGGCGAGGCGCGCCACGGCCTGCCCAGGCCGGACATCGGCAGCCTGCATGCGAGCTACCCCAACGCCGCGTCTTCGGGCTTCGCCCTGGTCAGCCAGCTCGCCGCCGACCTGCCGGAAGGGGCGAGTTTCGTGCGTGTCCAGGCCGTCGACGCGGCCGGGCAGGCGCGCCAGACGATCGTGCCCGTGAGCCTGCCGCCCGCCACGCTTTCCCCGGCCACCCTCTCGGCGGCCACCGTTCCGCCGCCCGGGCAGGCGGCCAGCTCCGGGCCGGTGCAGGGCGCATGCGAGCGGTCCAGCCTGGATACGGAAGGCAGGCTGCAGGTCGATGGCTGGGCGCTGTCGGCCAAGGGGATCGCCTCGATAGATGTGGAGCTGGACGGCATCTGGCTGGGCCAGGCGGAGCTCGGCCGCGCCGCCGCC
>CAHJWU010000258.1 GCA_903643085.1 Rhodospirillales bacterium | reverse complement strand
GCACCACCCCGGGCGCGCCGACGCCGCGGCGCCCCTGTTCGTGGGCGTGCGTGGCGGGCGGTTAAATGCGCGCGTGGCGCAGCGCACGCTGGCGGAGTTCAGGGCGGATGCGAGGCTGCCGGAGCACGCGACGCCGCATGCGCTGCGGCACTCCTTCGCCACGCATTTGCTGGCGGGCGGGGCGGACCTGCGGGCGATACAGGACCTGCTGGGCCATGCCAGCCTATCCACGACGCAGCGTTACACGGCGGTGGACCAGGCGCAGCTGATGGCCGTCTGGCGGCGGACGCATCCGCGGGGGACGGAGACGGAGTGAGGCAAGGCCGTCTTTTGAGAACAAGCAGCAAGCTTTCCTGCTGCTGGCGGCTGCACCATCGGTCGCGCAAAATCTGCAGGCAGCGGGCGCCTGGAGCGGGATCGTCATAAGAGTCCGTTTGAAAACGTGGCCTGGCGGGTCAGCTGGCGCGTCGCGAGCACCGAAACGGACTTTGCCGCTGGGCAATGCACACCGGAGCGCAGCGAAAGCGCGTCAGATGGCCGCCGGGACGCGTTTTCAGACGGACTCTAAAGAGGGCTTGCCTGCTCCGCCGGCATCCGCCCGGCAGGGCCCCTGCGTAGCGGGTACAGCAACTGTCCGCCCAGCCCCGCCGGCAGCTTGGCATCCAGCCCGTAGCTCGCAGGCAGGCTTTCCGGCAGGTAGTGCGAGCCGAACAGGCGGTCGACCCAGGGCAGCATTGCCGCATAGTTCTTGCCGATGAAGGCCGGGCCGTCATTGGTGTGATGCCAGTGATGAAACGCCGGCGTGGCCACCGCCAGTTCAAGCCAGCCGAAGCGCCAGGCCAGGTTGGCGTGCACGAAGAAACCCCACAGGCTGCCGACAAGCGCGAAGAGCAGCGGCACGGTGTCGATGCGGTTGCCCATCGGCTGGGCCAGGCCGGTCAGGTACAGCGGCACCAGGCCGCAGAAGCGGCCGAAGACGACGTCGATCGGGTGGGAGCGGGTGTTGATTAGCCAGTCCATGTCTTCGGCGGCGTGGTGTATGGCGTGGAAGCGCCAAAGTGCCGGCACCTCGTGCATCCAGCGGTGGCCCCAGTAGTAGCCGATTTCGCCCACCACAAGGGCCGCGGCCAGTCTTGCGCCTGTGGGCAAGCGGGCCGCGGCGGCGACGTAGCCGCCCGGGAGGGCGTGGTGGGCGGCCCAGGCGAGCAGGGAGAGCGGCAGGATGAGCAGCAGTTTGGGTATCAGGCCGCCGACCACGTAGTAGCCCAGATCCGTCCAGAAATCCGGGCGCATGATCTTCTGGCGGCGCGCGGCGAAGAAGCGCTCCAGCGGCACGAAGATGGCGATGACCAGGACCAGGTTCGCGGCCAGCTTGGCCATCTCCATCGCGAGTGCCGGGAAATGCATGTCTGCTCCAGCCGGGCGTGTTCCGGGTTCAGCGTGGAAGGTGAGGCGGCTTGCGCCACGTCACCTTCCTGTCTGTGGACCGTATCGTGTCAGGCGCGGCGGCGACGGCGGACAGCGATCGTGCCGAGCAGGCCGATGGCGGTCAGCGCCAGGGTGGCGGGCTCGGGCACGGCTGCGGCGGGCGCCGTCGTGGTGTCGTTCAGCGACACGCCGTCCAGCAGCAGGAAGGGCGGGTTGGCGCCGGAGCTGGCGGTGGCGAAGAAGAACAGCGTCTCGGTGGCGGCGTTGGCGACGAAGGTCATCGTCTGTTGCGTCCAGCCGGTGGCGCCGCCCGAGGGGACGGTCATCGTGCCCGATTGCTGCACCGTGTAATTCGTGGTGCTGAACGTGCCGTTACCGAGTCCGACAGCCCAGTTGCTGGTGAAGCCGCCGGCGTAGCCCTGCTGTTCGAACGCCGCCTGGGAGAACGCCAGCGTGTAGGTGTCGCCGACGTTCAGCCCGCTGACTGCCTGGTAGATCGCCTGGGTGCTGTAGTTCGCGTCGGACATGAAGGCGTTGCCGCTGCCGGGGATCGTTCCGGGCGACGCGCCGGCGAAGCTCTCGTGGCCGTCCTGCGCGTCATACCAGCCGTTGGTGGCCAAATTGCCGGTGGCCAGGAAGGAGAAGCCGCAATTGCTGCTGTTGCAGCCGGTGAACTGCCAGCCGGGAAGGTTCGCGTTCGTGGTCTCCGTGCCGACGGTGACACCGTTGTAGGTTGTGGTCGCTGTCGTCTGACTGAAATTTCCGTTCTGTATCAGGCTTGCCCGGGCTGGCGCGGCCACACACGCCGCAGCGATCGTCACGATACCCAGCGTGGCGAGCCAGCGCGGCGCGCGACACGCCGCCAGGTGAAGTGAGCTTTTCAACATCGGGCGACCATCCTTGTTTGTCTCATGAAATGAAATACATACAATAATTCAGCAAGGCAAGTCTTAATTTAAAGACTACACGCACGTTTGTGCACGGCAGGCTTGTGCGCATGGCAAGCGTACCGCGCCGGCGCGATAGACCTGCCCTGTCAGCAAGCGAGACTCCGTATCGCAAACCGCTGTACGGGCATGCGATCACGTGACAAGGCATCGCGGCCTCCGGCCAGTACGAAGGGCGTCCTCGGCGCGAGCCAGGCGCGTCACGCAAGAACCTGCGACTTACGGCGACCCTGGCCTTTCGCGTGGCGACGACCGGTCGGCTGCCTGGAGCGGAGACGCGCCTGATGGCTGTGCGGGCTCCGCCGCACCGGTGTTCAGGAGGCATATGGCGGGCGCAAATGCGGTCGGGTGAAGCCTTGCTTTCGCAATGCCGCGGCGTGTCAGAAGTAGCGCTTGACCAGCGCGCTCAGACGGTGCCGCCGGAGCTCGGTGCGCGCACGGGCGTCGTTGGTCATGTAGTTGAGCTGTATGGAGTGACGCGGACCCACATACGTCCGGTGCCCGTGGAAGGTGTCGGGGCCGTTCGGAAACACCAGCAAGGTGCCATCCGTAGGCGGCACCTCGACTTCGTAGTCGTCGAGATCGCCCGCCGAGCGCAGCAGACGCAGACAGCCGCCCTGGTCGGCGAAAGCGGGGCCTGGCGGATTGAGATACAGCAGGACGGTCACACGCTTGGCGTGCGAGTCGGTGTGGATCTGGCCGTCCTTCTCGCGCGTGGCCAGTCGCATGGTCAGCATGGTGGGGGAGTCGTCCAAAGCGAGGCCGAACTTGCGCCCGATCGCCGACCGCAACCCAGGCCCCTCGAGTTCCGCCATCAGCGCGGCTGCGTCAGATCCCAGGGAGAGCGCTTCGGGCGGAAACGATCCGCCGCGATCCAGCTTGGGGAGCTGGGGGTAGATTCGCGCCAATGCGCCGGGCGGCACGAAATGCGGCACCACGACATGGGGGAAAGGCGATTGCGCGACGGGGATCCGCGCCAGTGCCGCGTAGTCCAGGATCTGGGTGGCGCTTCGGTCCAGGTCGGCAGCTGCGTGGTCCATGACGTCAGGATGGGGGTTGGGAGAAGCCGCCACAACCCGCTCAGCTGCCAGGCGCTAGGTCCTGTCCCAGTGATGCACGGTGAGAACCGTGTCGGTCGACAGCAGGTGGCCGCAGGGCAGCGTCTGCGAGGGGTCCACCGGCAGGTAGGACACGTGGGAGAGCCGGCGGCTGTTGTTCATGCAGGAGGCGCCCTCCGTCGCCGGCCGCGTGAACGCTTTATGGGCAGGCAGCTTTGCCAGGGTCTGCGGCTGTGCTGCGAACGCATGGGAGCCGAGGACGCATGCTGCGGTGAGGAAGCCGTGCGCAAAAATGGTGAACAACCGTGACATCTGGGTCCTCGCAAGCACGCCTGTATGCTTTCGGGAGTGCTAACGTGACTGGCCCACGGCTGGATCGACGCTCACGCTTGGTTGATGTGACCGGCGCGTGTTGCCGTGCCAGCCGCCCCGGGCTACTGCCCCGGCACCATGCAGAATGCGGCGTCGATCTCCGGACAGGCTGCCCCGCTTGGACCGCTTGGTGCGTGGCGCGCGCTGGTGGACACCGGTGCGCTCAGCCCGGACGATTCGCAACGCCTGGCCGTAGAGCGCCTGCAGGACCTCTGGGTGAAACTGCGCGGCTACGATCCCGCGCCGGGCCAGCCGGCGGGCCTGCTCAGCCGCCTGCTACGCCGCCGGCCCGCGGAAGGCGCGCCCGACGGGCGGCCGAACGGCCTCTATCTCGTGGGCGAGGTGGGCCGCGGCAAATCCATGCTGATGGACATGTTCTTCGGCTGCGCCGAGGTGGCCCGCAAACGCCGGGTGCACTTTCACCGCTTCATGCAGGAGCAGCACGCCCGCCTGCATGCCTGGAAGCAGGCCAACCCCGACGGCGCCGACCCGATCCCGCCGCTGGCCGACGCGATCGCGGCGGAGGCCGCCCTGCTGTGCTTCGACGAGTTCCAGGTCAACGACATCGTGGACGCGATGATCCTGGGCCGGCTGTTCGCCGGCCTGTTCGACCGCGGCGTGGTGGTGGTGGCCACCTCGAACACGCAACCCGCCGACCTGTTTCGCGGCCGGCCGGGCCGCGACGCCTTTTTGCCCTTCATCGCCTTGCTGGAGCAGCGGCTGGACGTGCTCGTGCTGCAGGGCGAGCGGGATTTCCGCCGCGCCCGCCTGCGCGGCATGGCGGTGTGGCACGTGCCGACAGGCGCGCGCTCGGATGCGCGCCTGGACGAGGCGTTCCGTCAGCTCACCGGCGGCGTGCCGGCCGGTCCGGACCGGCTGCTGGTCATGGGGCGGCGCCTGGA
>CAHJWU010000257.1 GCA_903643085.1 Rhodospirillales bacterium | reverse complement strand
GACTGGCTGCCGGCCGACCTGCTGACCAAGCTCGACCGCTGCCTGATGGCGCACGCCGTGGAGGGCCGTACGCCGTTCCTGGACCGGAGCGTGGCCGCCGCCGGCTTCCGCCTGCCGGACGGGCTGAAAGTGCGCGACGGGCGCGGCAAGTATCTGCTCCGGCGCTGGCTTGCTGACGCGGCACCTGCCGCCAGGCCGTTCGCCCCGAAGCAGGGGTTCACCGTGCCGATCGGCGCCTGGATCGCGCAGGACGGCGCGCGGCTTGGGCGTCTGGTGGCGCGCCAGGCAGGGGTGGCCGAAATCGCCGAGCCCGCGCGGGTGGAGGCGCTGTTCCGCGCAGCGTCCGGCAAGCGCGAGGGCACGGCCGCGTGGATGCTGCTGTTCTACGCGCTTTGGCACCGCGCGCATGTGGAGGGGATGGCGGCTGAGGGGGACGTCTTCGAAGCGTTGGCGTGAAAGCCAGCCGTTTCGGAAGCGGTTGCGCCTATCCGGGCACGGTCGCTGTGCCTGCGGCGGCGATCAAATACGAAGGTGCAAAAAAGCAAGCAAGCAAGGCCTTCTTTTTTGAAAAAAAGAAGCAAAAAACTTTTGTTCCCCCCGCATTTGCATCAGTCGGATTTCTCCGGACAGACACGCGTGCTGCAGATGGGGGTAGTAAAAGTTTTTTGCTTCTTTTTTTCAAAAAAGAAGGCGTTGCTGGCTTTTCCAAACCGGCAACAAACCGGCCCGTATGCGTGGAGAAACACCGTGCTCTTCGAGCGTCGGTGTTGAAAGCGCCACCTCCCCGAAGCGCGCGGCCTGAACACCCCCTTGCTTTCTCCCTCACCCCCGTAGTTACACCCTCCCACATGACCCAGACCCGCTCCGCCGTCGTCGACCTTGGGTCCAACTCCGTGCGCCTCGTCGTCTTCGAGGGCCAAGGCCGCAACCCCGCGGCTATCTTCAACGAAAAGGCCGTGCTTCGCCTGGGCCGCGGCCTGCAGCAGACAGGCCGGCTGAACGAGGAAGGCGTGGCCCAGGCGCTGATGGTGATGGCGCGCTACGCCGCGATCGCCCGCGCCATGCGTGCCTCGCCTTGCGAGGTGCTGGCCACCGCCGCGGTGCGCGACGCGAGCAACGGCGCCACGTTCATGGAGGCCCTGTGGACCGGCCTGCCGGACATGGCGTTGCGCGTGCTCAGCGGCCAGGAAGAGGCCGGCTACTCGGCGGCAGGCCTGCTTTGCGGCATACCCGGCGCAGACGGCGTGCTGGCCGACATAGGCGGCGGCTCGCTGGAAGTGGTGCAACTGGTCGCGGGCGGCGTGCGGACCGCGCAAACCCTCAAGCTCGGCGTGCTGCGCCTGTCCGACCGTGCCGGCGGTGACGTGGTGCGCGCGCGGGCGATCGCCGAGGCGGACCTGGCCGGCGTGGACTGGCTGTCGCAGGGCGCCGGGCGGGACCTCTATCTGGTGGGCGGCGCGTGGCGGGCGCTGGCGCGCATACACATGGAACAGACCGGCTATCCGCTGGCGATCGTGCACCACTACACGATCGGCCGCGAGGAAGCGCGCGACCTGTGCGGCGTCATCGGTTCGGCGAGCCGGCGGGCGCTGGAACGCCTGCCCGGCATGTCCCGCCGCCGGGTGGACGACATGCCCTACGCGGCGGTGGTGCTGCGCCGCCTGCTGCGCGCCACGGACGCACACCGCGTGGTGTTCTCCGCCAACGGCCTGCGCGAGGGCTGGTTCATGCAGAACGTGGCCAGCGCCGAAGCACGCACGCAGGACCCGGTGCTTGCGGCGTCCCGCGACCTGGCTGCCCGGTACGGGCGCGACCCCGCGCTGCCGCCGGCGCTGCTGGCCTGGACCGCGGCCCTGTTCGACGGCGAGGGCAGCGAGGACCGGCGCCTGCGCGAGGCGGCCTGCTGGATGAGCGACATCGGCAGCCAGGAGCACCCGGAATACCGCTCCGAGCAGGCGTTCTCCCGCGTGCTGCGCCAGCCAGGCATAGCCCTGGACCACCGCGCACGCGCGTTTTTGGCGATGACCATAGCACTCCGCTATGAGGCAGAGCCGGACACGGTCTATCTGAACACCGCGCGCATGCTGCTGGACATGATGACGCTGCGCCGTGCGGAGATTTTGGGAACAGGCCTACGGCTGGCCTACACATTGTCCGGCGGAACGGCGGCACTGCTCGGCGGCACGTCCCTGGTGCGGGAGGCCGGACGGCTGGTGTTGCGGCTTACGCAAGGCAGCGGCGTTTTTGCCGGCGAGTCGGTGACGCGGCGGCTGGAACGGCTGGCGCAGGCGCTTGGGCTCGAGGCAGCTACCGAAATGGTGTGAGGCGTCCGTTTCGACACCGCCATGTGATCGAACTTTCATTTACGCTTCACGTAGCGGTCTTCGCCAATCCGAGAGACGTCAATGACAAAGATTTTGTTGTGTTCGGCCACGATCGTGGCATCGGCGCTCGCCCCGCACATGATGCTCGCGCACATGCCGGAAGCGACAGGCTGGCCGAGTGCCGGCAACGGCTTTGCGAACAGGCGTGTCAACCCGGCCGAGACGACATTGACGGTGGCCACCGTCGGCCAGCTTGCGCCTTTGTGGACGTTCAAGGCCAGCGGTGAAGTTCCTGACACACCCACGATCGACGGCACTTCCGCCTATGCCGTGGATGCTGGCGGTTCGGTCTATCGGCTAGATGTAGCGACAGGCGCCATAATCTGGCACGTCATGTTGCCGTCGCTGACCGGCAACGCCATGAGCAACGCCCGCACCAGCCCGGCCATCGGCGCGTCCACCATCATCATCGGCGATCAGGCAGCCGGCAACGTCTATGCGTTGAGCAAGACGGACGGCTCGCTCGTCTGGCGTCTCAATCTCGACACCGCACCGGGCGCGATCATTACGTCATCGCCGGTGATCGTCGGCAGCCGCGTCTTGGTCGGCGTGGCCTCCAATCAGGAAGAGTATGCCGCCAGCCGGAAAGGCTTCGTGCCGTCGTTTCGCGGATCGGTCGCCGCGATCGAGCTGAACACGGGAAAACTGCTGTGGCAGACCCACACCGTGCCTGCCGGCTACACCGGCGGCGCGGTGTGGGGCAGCAACCTGGCGGTCGATACGACACGCCAGGCCGTCTATGCCGGCACGGGCGACAACTACTCGGTTCCCGCTGCCGTGGCAGCCTGCCAGGCCAGCCACCAGACCTCGGGCGGCATGGATGCGTGCCTCGCGCCAGACGACCACATCGACAGCATACTCTCGCTCGATCTCTCGACCGGCGGTGTGAACTGGTCCCGCCGAATGACGGTTCTGGATACCTGGACCGTGTCATGCCTGCCGAGTGCCCATGCGCCTGCAACGCCTTGCCCGCAACCTGCTGGGCCGGACTATGATTTTGGCTCAGCCCCGAACCTTTTCACGGTGACTTCGTCCGGCTCTACCACGGACGTGGTGGGCGCGGGCCAGAAGAGCGGCATCTACTGGACATTGAACCGGGACACCGGGGCTACCGTCTGGGCAACCCAGGTGAATCCGGGTGGCACGCGTGGCGGAATCCAATGGGGCTCTGCCGTAGGTGGCGGCAGAATATACGTGGCGGCGTCCCACTCCAACTACGTTTGGACCAGCATCAAGGGATCGAAGCAACTGACCGACGGCGGCTTCTGGACGGCGCTCGATGCCTCGAGCGGAACGGTGCTGTGGCAGACACCAACCACCGCGAAGCAGCCGCCGATTGCTTCGAAGTCCAGTCGGACGGAGAAGCCGCCGGCAGGCGCGTTCGCGCGCGCCGAAGGGGCCGTGACGGTTGCGGGCGGCGTCATGTACGGCAGTGACGGCGCTGGCAATTTTGTTGCGCTAGACGGGGCAACCGGTGCGCAACTCTGGACGTATGCTGCCAGTGGTGCAGCAGTGGACGGGCCTTCAGTCGTCAATGGGGTTGTCTATTGGGGCGACAGTTACGGCAACATCGGGCGTACAGGAAGCAAGATCTTCGCATTCTCGCTCCCGAAGTAAGGACAGCATCCCCGCTCCCTGCTGGCCATCTTAAACGAGCCGCCGACAGGGAGCGGAGGTTTTCTGGTTTTTCTGAAAGAAATCTCTCTTTCGTTGCCTGACACGGACTGGCCGCACAGGCGTAAGCAACTTGCCGATCCGCACATTGCCCAGCTTGCCGACTGGGTAACCTGCTTGCGTAAACAGGGTCGTGGTTTTGTACCGGATTTCGATCCGGCTGACGGCGGCACCCAAGCGCGGCTGCTGCTAGTCCTGGAGAAGCCCGGCCCGACGGTGAGCTTGCCTGCCGGATCCGGCTTCGTCTCGCGTGATAACCCGACGGAGACGGCGCGTGCCATACGCGAAGGCATGCAAGCGGCTGGTGTGCCGCGTACCGCAACGGCCATCTGGAACATGGTGCCCTGGTGGAACGGCACCATGCGCGTGCGCGTGGCCGAGGCGCGGGACGGCGCGGCTGCTTTGGCGGAATTGTTGCCGCTGCTGCCATCCTTACGTTGCGTGGTGCTGTCCGGCGCGGTCGCAAGGCGTTTCGGCGCACCGGTCTGCGCGCGAGCGGGCGTGCGCGTGTTTGAATGCGTGCATCCTTCTCCGAATGCGCGCGCCGGCCCGGCGACGAGTGCTGCGTGGCGGGCGTTGCCTGATGTCTGGCGGGCGGCTTGGGCGGCTGCAAAGTAAGCAAGCAAGGCCTTCTTTTTTGAAAAAAAGAAGCAAAAAACTTTTGACCCCGCT
>CAHJWU010000256.1 GCA_903643085.1 Rhodospirillales bacterium | reverse complement strand
CGCAAGGAGACCTTCGGCGACTATCATGTGAGCCACGCGGACTATGGGCTGGTGCAGCTCTGGCGCGTGGCCCTGCCCGCCTCCGCCCCCCGCCTCGCCGCCTATGCGCTGGCCTGCGCCGCCATGGCCGCTGGCCCCGGCCTCATCTGGAGCATGGCGCACGTAAAGCTCGGTGCCCTGTTCCTGCACGTTGGCCTGCTCACAACCGTGGTAATGCTGTGGCGCGATCCGGCGATGGGCACGCGGCTGGGTGCCGTGATCGACCGCCGCCGGCGGGTGTTGGGTGCGTTGTAAGGAAGCAAGGCCTTTTTTTTTGAAAAAAAGCAAAAAAGCTTTTGCTTCCTTGTATTTGCGGCAGCCTAGCTTTCCCTGCATGCGGCTACCTCGGGTGGAGTTCGACGACGCGGCCTGGTTTGCGGCGGCATGCTCCAATGGCCTGCCTGAAACGGGCCCCACCCAGTTTGCAACGTTAGACAAACATCCTTTGGCGTATCAACCTCATCTATCGCGTGCCCGACATATGGGAAACTTCCGACACACGCGCACCGACATTGCAGGCCCGCCTCACTGCGCGGCACAACACACGCCAATCCGAAGCCCGCAGGTAAGTGCGCCGGTTTTCGCGGCCTCGGCACTCCCTCCTAACGCACCCACCCGAACCTGAGCAGAGGTCCAGCCTACCGGCGCCATAAAAGCGCGGCAGCCCCACCCCCGACGAATTACATGTCCAATCCGATGTCCAACACTCGCGCACTATGCGTAAGCCACCCCGCCGACAGCAGATCCACTCCCGTCTCCGCCACCCCGGCCGCACTCCCCAGATCGATCCCCCCGGACGCCTCCACAACAGCCCGTCCCCCAACCATCCTCACCGCCTCACGTAACTCTCCCAGCCCCATGTTATCCAGCAGCACCGCATCCGCCGCCCTGATCGTCAGCACCTCTTCCAGCTGCGCCAGCGTATCCACCTCGATCTCGATCTTCACCAGGTGCCCCGCCGCGGCCCGCGCCCGCGCCAAAGCCGGCCCGACCCCGCCCGCGATCGCGATATGATTGTCCTTGATCAGCATCGCGTCGTCCAATCCGAACCGATGATTGGCCCCGCCACCGCACCGCACCGCATACTTCTCAACCGAGCGGAGCAAAGGCGTAGTCTTGCGCGTGCAGGTGATCCGCGCCCGCGTATGCGCAATCGCATCCACAATTGCCGAAGTAGCCGTAGCAATCCCGCTCAGATGCCCCATGAAATTCAGCGCCACCCGCTCGCCGGTAAGTATCCCCCGCGCCGGCCCCGCCAACCGGGCAATCACATCGCCAGGCTGCAACCGATCCCCATCCCGACGCTCCGCAATCATCATCACCGCCGGATCCACCAGCCGAAACGCCAGCGCCGCCAGATCCAGCCCCGCCAGCGTCCCCGCCTGCCGTGCCACGAACGCCCCACGCGCCTGCGCCTCGGCCGGCACCAGCGCGTCCGTCGTGATGTCTCCGGCCCGCCCAAGGTCCTCCACCAGCGCCGCCCGTACCAGCGGCTCCAGCAGAACCGCGGGCAGTGCCATCACAGCGCCGGCCGCGCCAGCGCGCCCGCCGGCACCGGCCGTGCAAGCCCACGCGCCTCGTCCAAAGTCAGCGTTATCCGGCGTGCCAATCCCGCTCGCGCCTGCGGATAATCCGTACGCGTATGCCCGCCCCGGCTCTCCTCCCGGCGCCGCATCGCCACCACCATCATCAGCCCAAGCGCCGCCGGGTCGGACCCCGCCGGCAAAGCCGAAAGCGCCGCCGCCGCCGCCGCCAACCCATCCGCATCACGCAACACCCCCGCATAACGCGAAAGTATCGCCCGCACGGGCGCCACATCCGCCACCGGCGTCTCGCCCACGACCGCCACCGGCGCCGCCCGCCCGGCCGGCACGCCAGCCACGCTCTCCGCCACGATCCGCCCCGTTACCGCCGCCTCCAGCAGCGAATTGCTCGCCAGCCTGTTGGCCCCATGCAGCCCCGTACAAGCCGCCTCGCCCGCCGCCCAGAGCCCGGGCAGCGTGCTCCGGCAATCCGCATCCACCGCGATCCCGCCCATGTGGTAATGCGCCGCCGGCCGTATCGGGATCGGCATCACCGCCGGATCCACCCCAGCCGCCAGACAAGCCGCGGTAATCCCCGGGAACCGTGTGGCAAACCGCGCCCCCAGCGCCGCGCGCGCATCCAGGAACACCCGGTGCCCCGCCTCCATGCGCGCCCAGACCGCCCGGCTCACGATGTCCCGCGGCTCAAGCTCGGCCCGCGGCCAACGCGCCTCGCCCGCCATGAACCGCACCCCGGCTTCATCGACGAGCACTGCCCCCTCACCCCGCACCGCCTCGCTCACCAGCGGCATAGGAACGTGCGCCTTCTGCCGGTCCCCGGCGGGCCCCACATCCAGAGCCGTGGGGTGAAACTGCACGAACTCGAGGTCCGCTAAAGCCGCCCCGGCCCGCGCCGCCAGCATCAACCCACCTCCCAGCGCCCCCGCCGGATTGGTGGAATGCTGGTACAACCCGCCCAACCCGCCAGTCGCCACCACGACCCGGCTGCTGCGCAGCACCCGCGCACCACCCCCCTCGGCAGGCAGAGCCAACACGCCGGCCACCGCGCCATCGCGCATGATCAGCCGCGTCGCCCGCACCCCCTCCCAGACCGTGATCGAAGGCGTCCGCCTGACTGCGGCGATCACCGCCCGCAGCATCTCCCGCCCGCTGGCATCGCCTGCCGCGTGCACGATTCGCCGCCGCCCATGCCCGGCCTCCAGCCCCAGCCCGATCCGCCCCTGCGCATCCCTATCGAACCGCGCGCCAAGTCCCGCCAGCTCCTCAACCAGTGCCGGCCCCGCCTCCACGATCCGCCGGGCCACCGCCGCATCGCAAAGCCCCGCCCCCGCTGCCAGCGTGTCCGCCAGATGCCGCTCGGTAGAATCATCCGCCCCGATCGCCGCCGCCAGCCCACCCTGCGCCCACCCGCTCGCCGCCTGTTCGCCCAGCGGCGCCGCCGACAAAACCAGCACCAGCTCCGGCGCCAGGTGCAGCGCCGCCATCAGGCCGGCGAGACCTGCGCCTATGATGATCGGGCAGTCGTCCATTTCGCAGATCCTCAAAAAAGGAAGCAGTTCTTTTTTGAAAAAAAGAACCAAAAAACTTTTACTCCCCCGCATTTGCGGCGTGCGGGGTGCTTCAGAAAAACTCGGGCGTTTACAGCAGCGATCAGGAACAAAAGTTTTTTGCTTCTTTTTTTCAAAAAAGAAGGCCTTCCTTTCTTCCTAAACCGCCAGCATACGCTCCACCGCCTGCCGCGCCCGCACCGCCACCGCCGGATCAATCTCCACAACGTTGGACATAGTCTCCAGCGCCCGACGTATCCCGGGCAGCGTAATCCGCTTCATGTGCGGGCAAAGGTTGCACGGCCGCACAAACTCAACCTTCGGGTGCAGCACAGCGATGTTGTCAGCCATCGAGCACTCGGTGATGAGCACCACCCGTCCCGGCTGCCTGTCCGTCACGTAATCCGCCATCGCCGCCGTGGAGCCGGCAAAATCCGCCTCGTCCACCACCTCGGGCGGACACTCCGGATGCGCCAGCACCACCACGCCAGGGTTCTCCGCCCGCAGCTCGCGTATCTGCGCCGGCGTGAACCGCTCATGAACCTCGCAGGACCCAGCCCAGGAAATGATGCGCACCCCGGTCTGCCGCGCCACGTTCGCCGCCAGATACTGGTCCGGAATCATGATCACTTCCGGCACGCCCAGGCTCTCCACCACGCGCTTGGCGTTACCGGACGTGCAGCAGATGTCGCTCTCCGCCTTGACCTCGGCCGAAGTGTTTACGTAGGTGATCACCGGCAGCCCAGGATAACGCTGCCGCAGCAGCCTCACATCCGCCGCGGTGATCGACTCCGCCAGCGAGCACCCCGCGCGCAGATCCGGTATCAGCACCGTCTTTGTCGGGTTCATCAGTTTGGCCGTCTCGGCCATGAAGTGCACGCCGGCCATGACGATGACGTCAGCGTCCACATGCTGCGCCTCACGGGCCAGCAACAGGCTGTCGCCCACGATGTCCGCCACGCAATGGAAAATCTCCGGCGTCATGTAATTATGCGCCAGGATCACCGCGTGCCTGTCCTGCTTCAGCCGCAGGATCGCCTCTATGTCCGGCTCGAACACCGGCCACTCCATCGGCGGAATGACCCGTTGCACGCGAGAGTACAGGGCGGTGGAGGCGGACATCGACAGACGCTCCTCGAAAAAGCCGCTTATGCGGCCGCTTTATGCTCACAAGGAGCATTACTTGGTCGAAAAGAGAGAAGCCCGCGAGCTCCTGTTCTACCTATTATGCTGGCCCTGAGCATAACCCATGTCAAGCCACCAGCGCGACGCTCCGTCAACTCCGCAGCAGCGGCAGCTTCGTCCCCGCGATCGCCCGTTCCTCCTGCACCCCACCGCGGAACCGGAACAGCTTCGCCGGCCGCCCCCCCGTCTCCAGCGACACCCCGCCCGTCTCCTCCACCAGGTCCTGCGCATCGATCAGCCGCCGGAAATTCTGCTTGTGCAGCCGCCGCCCCGCCAGCGCCTCCACCGTCTGCTGCAACTGCAACAACGTGAAACTCTCCGCCATCAACTCGAAGAACACCGGCCTATACTTGATCTTCGTCCGCAGCCTGGCGATCCCGGTCGCCAGGATCCGCCGATGGTCCAGCGCCATCGCATCCCCCACGCCCCCATCCCCCCCGCTTCGCCG
>CAHJWU010000255.1 GCA_903643085.1 Rhodospirillales bacterium | reverse complement strand
GCCAGGGTCATGCGCAGGAGTTCGCTCAGGGCGACGATCATGTTTTCCGCGCGGTCCGCGTCGTCGTGGACGAGGCTCACCACGCCCGGCGTAAGGGGGCCGGCACCGCGCAGGATGGCGCCTCACAGGCCTGCGGATGCGGCAGCGCGCTGCCCGGATCGGCCTGCTGCGCCCTGGATGCGCGCGCCAGGCTTGTTGCCGCCGAGCCGTCCGATGCCACGTTGCAGGCCCTCTACGCGGCCCGTCGCGGCGGCATCGAGGACGCCGCCGCCTTGTGCGTCGGGCTGCTGACGGACACGCCCACGCTGCTGCCGGCGCTGCACCTGCTGTTTCTCATCCGGCGTGACCAGGAGAGGCGGCCGGCCGCCCTGGCATTGGCCCGCCGGCTGGTCCGGCTCACCCCGCAGGACCCGGGAATGGCGCTGGAGCTCGGCGCGCTGTTCTTCGAGATGCGGCACTGGGCAGAGGCCGAGCACCAGGCGCGCCATGCCGTGCGCCTCTCACCGCTCTCTGCCGGGCCGCATGAGTTGCTGGCGCAGGTATTCCAGGAGCGCCGCGAACCGGCAGCGGCCGCCTTCCACATACGGCGCGCGATCGCGCTGGCGGCGCACAGGCGCAGGCCGCTCCTGCGCGAACTCGCCCAGGTCCAAATACAGCAGGGCGCGCTGGCCGAGGCCCGGGCGAGCGTGGCCGAGGCGCTCGCACTCGGACCGGACGATCCGGCCACGCTCGCCCAGATGGCGGTGGTGGAGGAATACAGCCACAACAGCGCCTGCGCCACGCAGCTGCTGGACCGTGCGGCGTCGCTTACCCATGGCGGCTGGGCCGGCCTGCGGGAAGCGCGTGCGCGGCTGCTCGCCGATTCGGGGGACCACGTAGGCGCGTTGGCGGCCCTCGCCGCGGACGCGTCGGACGGACCTGCCCTGAACGCGTCGGCGCTGCTGCTGAAAGGCCGGATACTGGACCGGCTGGACCGCACGGACGCGGCGTTCGCGGCGTTCGAAGCCGCCCAGAAGATCGATTTCGACCAGGAGGAGGCGCGCCGCCACCTGTCCTGGATAGAGACCACCGCGCGGCATTACCGCCAGTTCTTCCTGCGCTCGCTGACCGACACGCTGCCGCGGGCCGGGCCGGCGGCCGGACGAAAGCAGCCGGTGTTCGTGGCCGGTTTCGCAAGGTCGGGGACCACCCTCGTCGAGCAGACGCTCTCCATGCACACGCAGATCGCCGCCGCAGGCGAGATCGGGTCGTTGCGCCAGGTGGTCAAGCATGCGCAGCGCCTGCTGCACAGCCCGCTGCCTTACCCCAACGCGCTGACGGAGCTCTGGATGGGCGACCAGCTGCGCGGTCTGGACACGCTGCGCGACGCCTACCTCAACGACGCCGAGCAGATGCACGGCGTCGCCGGCAACAGCGAGCCGTATTTCACCGACAAGATGATCTTCAACGAGATGCATCTGGCGCTGATCGGGCTGATCCTGCCCGACGCTCCCGTCATCCACATGATACGCCATCCGCTGGACGTCGTGCTCTCGGTGTTCTCCCACCTTCTCTCCGGCGGGGTGCGCAGCCGGGGCGACATCGTGAGCATCGCGCGGCATTACGCGGCCTCGATCGAACTGGTGCAGCATTACGCGGAACAGGGGCTGCTCGGGCGCTACATGGCGGTGCGCTACGAGGACGTGGTGTCCGACCAGCAGGCGCAGGTCACGCGCATGCTGGCATTCATCGGCCTGCCATTCGAGCCGGCCTGCCTGGATTTCGACAGGAGCGAGCGCTACGCGCGCACGCTCAGTTTCAGCCAGGTCAGGCGCAAGCTGAACAGCGACGGCGTGTTCCGTTACCGCAAGTATCGGCGGCAGCTCGAACCGGTCTATCCGATCCTGGAGCGGCATGTCCGCCAGCTTGGCTATGAGCTCGAATGACCAGAAGCGAGCCAGGCTTTCTTCGAGAAGAAGAAGTAAGCTTTCATCCGCGCTATGGCGAAACGTTGATACATATGTCTCCGCGACGCGCGCCCGATGCAGGCGAGAGTCCGGTCTGTCAGAGCAGCGCTTTCCTGCTGTTTGACATGCCGGCAACCCCGGTTTTCGCGAACCGCCTGCTTGCCTGCCTTGCACCCTCGATCGCGAACACGCAGCCCAGCAAAGGACGGAACTGATGGCGGTCTCCGGCAATGTCTCCATCCCCGGCGCTTCCGGAAGCGTGCTGCTCACCGTCACCGGCGCGAGCACGCTCAACAACGCGCAAGCCTTTGCCAGTGTCCTGAACAACGCCCAGAACGCCGGAACCCTGCAGATCGACGATCTGGACCACCCGCCCGTGGCCCCGCCCGAAGCCGGCCGCACCCTTGAATACATCGTCTCGGACGCTGGCGTCTCCGCGACCATCCCCACCGGCGGCGCTTATCTGTTCGACGACGCGGACGGCGCCACCACGCTCACCGGTTCCGGAGGCGACGACACTGTCCTGGCGGCGCTCGCCGGATCGGGCGGCTTGGGGGTGACGTATGCCGACAGAGGCGGCGACAACAGCATCACCTTTGTCAGCGGCGGGAACACCTATGACGGCGCGGGCAGCCAGGCCGGCTCCGACACCATCACGGCCGGCGCGGGGCGGGACACCATAGACACCGGCGCCGGCGAGACGACCGTGTTCTCCGGCGTGGGTGGCGCGCTCATCACGCTGAACGATACGGCGCCCGGCGCCACCAACGACGAGGTCCTGCTCAGCGACGGCGTCAACACGGTCAACGCCCAGGGTGCGGGAGACCTGATGTTCGTCACCGGTCGTGGCCAGACAGTTTATGACGGATCGTCATCGGCCGACCAGGACCGCATCGTGATCAGCCCGTCGCTGGCCGGCGCCACCGGCGGGGAGGTCATCCACGGCGGCGGCGCGCAGACGCAGGTGTTCGACGCGGCGGGCGGCAACCTCCTCGACGTCCAGTCCGGCGTGTTCGGCGAGTTCGACGAGGCCGGCGGCAACTCCCTAGTCGGCGGCGCCGGCGCGCTCTATCTGGAGTCCAGTCCGACCGCCGCGGGCGGGGCTGCAACGGACACGCTGCAGGCCGGTGCAGGCACGAACGACATCTTCGGGCCGGCTGCCGCCGCCGCCGCCTATGACGTGATCTCGGCGCCCGGCACCACGGTCTCCTTCCTCGATGACGGCGGTTCGGCGACCGTCAACGCCACGTCCGGACAGGGTGTGCTCGACGTGTTCGGCGGCGCTTCGGCCAACCTGCTGGTGCAGGGCGGCGCCGGAGCGGTGAACTTTATCGGCGGCGGGGCCGCGGGCTCCGCCCTGTCCGCCACGATCAGCCCTGGATCGGGACTGGCGAACGTGTTCGGCACCGGCGGCGAGTCGATCGCCTTGCGCGGCCAGGCAGGCACCGCGAGCTTCGCCGCCGGGCTCGGCAACGAGACGCTCGACGGATCGGGCTTCGACGGGAACATGGATGTCTTCGCCTCCAACCCCGCAGACAACGTCGCCGGGCCTGCCGTGAGCGAGTCGCTCGTCGGCGGCGCAGGCACGAACTTCTTCCTGACCGGCGCTGGCAACGAGACGATCGTCGGCGGCAGCGGCGTGAACCTGTTCCAGCTCGCCAAGACGCTCGACGGCATCGGCGGGACCATCACGGTGTTCAACTACAGCGCCCGCGACCTGATCACGTTCAACGGCTTCACCAACACGGAGGAGAACGAGGCCGTACGCAGCGCGGCGCCCACCGATAACGGCCTGGTCGGCACGCAGATCACGCTGAGCGACAGCACCTCCGTGCTGTTCGTCGATGTCAACGTGAACGCACTGAAGTTCGACAAGTAGCCCGGCTAAGCCGGCCGGCCGGCCGCAGTAGCGTGAGAGCGCCCGGTGAGGCCGCTTGCGGTGAACCCACCGCGTCCGAGTATCGCACGCTCGCGCGCAGCAATCTGTTCCTGCCGGAGTGGTATGCGGGCACCTGTCCGCTCACCGGCACGGAAGGAGCGGACCTGCTGGCCGATTTCTGCCGCTCCGGCTGGCGGGGCGGCCGCAACCCCAACCCCTATTTCGACTGCGCCTATTACCTGGAGCAGAACCCAGGAGTGCGGGAAGCGGGGGTCAATCCGCTGCTGCACTATCTGCTGGACGGCGACAGGCAGGCGCGGCGTCCGATCGCGTTTTTCGATCCTGCCTGGTATCGCGGGACGTACGCCGTCCCGCCTACGCTGAGCTGCCTGGAGCACTTCCTCGCCCGGCGTCTGGATGGCCTGGTCAGTCCGGTTCCCGGGTTCGATCCCGCCCGCTACCTGCGCCTGCAGGCGCCGCAGGCGCCGGCCGGCCTGGATCCGTTCCTGCATGCGCGGTCCTCGCAGGAGGCGGTGGTGCCGAGCGTCGGGGAAGTGATCGCCGCGTCCGGCCTGTTCGACGCCAGCTTCTACCTGATGAACAATCCTGACGTGCGCGAGGCCGGGCTGGATCCGCTCGCGCATTTCTGCAGCCATGGCGCCGGGGAAGGCCGCAACCCGAACCTGTATTTCGATACGGCCTGGTACACCGCGCAACGCGGACCGGCGTGGCAGACCGGGGAGAACGCGCTGTGCCACTACTACCTCGCCGGCGAGGCGGCGGGACTGCGACCGAGCGTGCACTTCGATCCGCTCTGGTATGGTAAATCGTACGGGCTCGCGGCGTGGCAATCGGCCCTGCGGCATTATTTGCAACACCGGCGCGGCCAGCTTGTGAGTCCGAATCCGGATTTCGACCTGCCCGCCTATTTGGCACTTGCGGCGGGCCGGCTCGGCCCGAACCGTGATGCCCATGCCGACTGGCGGCGCCAGG
>CAHJWU010000254.1 GCA_903643085.1 Rhodospirillales bacterium | reverse complement strand
GTCGGCCAGGGGGCCTGCTGGCGGGAAAAGCGCGTCGGGGGCGAGGATTTCGGCGGGGTCCAGGCGGCCGAGAAGGCCGGGCAGGGCGAGGAGGGTGGTCTGCGCGGTTTCGAACAGGCCGGTGGAGACGTCCAGCCAGGCGGCGCCGATTGTGTCGGCGGCGGTGGCCAGCGCCAGGAGGAGGTTGGGGCGGGTGGCGTCCAGAAGGGTGTCTTCGGTGAGGGTGCCGGGGGTGACGAGGCGGATTACGGCGCGTCTGAGGGGGGCTTTTCCGGCACGGGCGCTGGCCTGCTCCATCTGTTCGGCCACGGCTACGCGGAAGCCGCGGCGGATCAGGCGGGCGAGGTAGACGTCCGAGGTGGCGACGGGGACGCCGCACATGGGGATGGGGTGGCCTGCGTGCTCGCCGCGGTGGGTGAGGGCGATGTCCAGCGCAGCGGCGGCGGCGGTAGCGTCCTCGAAGAACATCTCGAAGAAATCGCCCATGCGGAAGAAGAGGAGGGCATCGGGGTGTTCGGCCTTGAGCGCGAACCATTGGGCGATCGCGGGGGTTTTGGCACTCATGGGCGTTGGTTAGCGCGGCGGACGAAAGGCAAGCAGTCCTTTTTGGAGGAGGGGACCAGATTTCTGCTCCCTGTCACGTGCGCCTCTGTTACGCGCGCGTGACAGGGGCGCGCGGGCGGCGGGGGCTGACGCGTTCGCCGGGCGGGAGCGGACGTTCCTGCTTCATCTCCGCGGAGAGGACGGCGTTTCTTGCCTTCCCCTGCCGGTCCGGCTCATCTGCCGGCAAAACACCGGGAGGCACAATGGCAGACAGCGAAGCCGCAGGCGCGCGCATCACCGCCGAAGAGGCGCTTGCCCTGCACGCCAGCGGGCGTCCGGGCAAGCTGGAGACGCGTATCAGCAAGCCGCTGACCACGGCGCGCGATCTGAGTCTGGCGTATTCGCCCGGGGTGGCGGAGCCTTGCCTGCGTATCGCGGCGGATCCCTCGCTGGCCTACGAGTACACCACGCGCGGCAACATGGTGGCGGTGATCTCCAACGGGACGGCGGTGCTGGGGCTGGGCAATCTGGGCGCGCTGGCGAGCAAGCCGGTAATGGAGGGCAAGGTGGCGCTGTTCAAGCGCTTCGCCGATATCGACGGGATCGATCTGGAGATCGCCACCGAGGACACCGACGCGTTCGTCAACTGCGTGCGGTTTCTGGGACCGAGTTTCGGCGGCATCAACCTGGAGGACATACGCGCGCCGGAATGCTTCATCATCGAGCAGCGGTTGCGCGAACTGATGGACATACCGGTGTTCCACGACGACCAGCACGGGACGGCGATCGTGGCCGCGGCCGGGCTGATCAACGCGTGCCACCTGACGGACCGGGCGCTGGCGGAGACGCGGCTGGTGGTGAACGGGGCGGGAGCGGCGGCGATCGCCTGCGTGGAGCTGCTCAAGGCGATGGGCGCGCGCGGCGGCAACATCATACTCTGCGACACCAAGGGCGTGGTGCATCGCGGGCGGCAGGACCTGAACCAGTGGAAATCCGCGCATGCGTCCGAGACGCGCGCGCGCACGCTGGGCGAGGCGCTGGAGGGGGCGCATGCGGTGTTCGGCCTGTCGGTACGCGGCGCCGTCACGCAGGACATGGTGCGGGCGATGGCGGACAGGCCGGTGATCTTCGCCATGGCGAACCCCGATCCGGAGATCACGCCGGAGGAGGCGCGCGCGGCCAGTCCGGACGCGATCATCGCCACCGGACGCAGCGACTATCCGAACCAGGTCAACAACGTGCTGGGGTTTCCGTATATCTTTCGCGGCGCGCTGGACGTGCGGGCCAGCACCATCAACGAGGCGATGAAGATCGCGGCCGCGGAGGCGCTGGCGGCGCTGGCGCGCGAGGACGTGCCGGACGAGGTGCATGCGGCCAGCGCGCGGCAGTTGCGGTTCGGGCCGGACTACATCATCCCGAATGCTTTCGATCCCAGGCTGATCTCCCGCATCCCGCCGGCGGTGGCGAAGGCAGCGATGGAGAGCGGGGTGGCGCGGCGGCCGCTGGCCGACCTGCGCCGTTACACGCGCGAACTGTCCGGGCGGCTGGACCCCACGGCGAACGCGCTCGACATGATCATGGAGAGCGTGCGCGCGAATCCGAAAAAGGTGGTGTTCGCGGAGGGCGAGGAAGAGAAGGTTGTGCGGGCGGCGATCGATTTTACGCGGCGCGGGTTCGGCAGCGCGGTGCTGGTCGGGCGCGAGGACCGTGTGCAAGCCGCGCTGGCCAAGCTCGGCATGACGCTGCCGGACGGCATCGACATACACAACGCGCGCATTTCTTCGCACAACGCGCGCTACACGGAGATACTGTACGAGCGGCTGCGGCGGCGCGGGTTCCTGCACCGCGACGTGCAGCGGCTGGTCAACCAGGACCGCAACGTGTTCGCCGCCGCGATGCTGGCGGCCGGCGACGCGGACGCCATGCTGACCGGGCTGACACGGGCGCGTTCGGTCAGCCTGGAGGCGATCAACCTGGCGATCGATCCGGCGCCGGGACGGACGGCGTTCGGGCTGACGATGATGCTCGGCGCGCGCGAGACGATCTTCGTGGCCGACACGCTGATGCATGAGCGGCCCTCGCCGCAGATACTGGCAGACATCGCGCAAGGCGCGGCGGCGCATGTGCGTCGGCTGGGGACGGAGCCGCGGGTGGCGCTGCTTTCGCATTCCACGTTCGGGCAGCCGATGCACGCGACGGTGCATGGGATACGCGAGGCGGTGGCGATACTGGAGGAGCGCGTCGTGGATTTCGAGTTCGACGGCGACATGTCACCGGACGTGGCTCTGGAGCCTTCGTTGCGTGCGCTGTATCCGTTCTGCCGGCTGAGCGGGAACGCCAACGTGCTGGTGATGCCGGGGCTGCACTCGGCGCACATCGTGAGCCGGCTGGCGCCGCGGCTGGGCGGCGGAAGCTCGATCGGGCCGCTGCTGCTGGGGATGTCGCGCGCGGTGCAACTGGTGTCGATGGATGCGTCGGTGAGCACCATCGTAGACATGGCGGCGCTGGCGGCGCACCAGGCCGGGGAGAAGTGAAACGGTTTATCTGAAGGAGAGCACTTGCTGTTTGCCTGCGGCAAGCGTGACGCATGGAAAGCAAGCAGTCCTTTTTTGAAAAAAAGGACCAAAAACTTTTGCTTCCCCCGCATCTGCGGCGTCCGGGCTCTTCCGGATAAAGCGAGGCCGCTCAGCCTGCGCAGGGATCAAAAGTTTTTTGCTTCTTTTTTGCAAAAAAGAAGGCCTTGCTTGCTCAAGGCTCAGCATCAAGGCGGGCCGGTATAAAGGCGCGCGCAGGTCGTTTCAAAATCACCGATCATCGTGTATGAGCGACGCACCACGCCAGAGCGGGAGTGCGATCATGCCAGTGACGGGTATCGGCGGTTTCTTCTTCCGGTCAGACGATCCGGGCGCTCTTTCGGCCTGGTATAAGACACATCTCGGCATCGGCGCCGTCTGGACGCAGGCAGCCAGTACGACGGCCTTCTCGCCGTTCTCGCGATCGTCGGATTACTTTCCGGCGGAGAAGCAGGCGATGCTGAACCTGCGGGTAACCGGACTGGACGATCTGATGCAGGAACTCGAGGCGGCCGGGATCGCGGTGGTGAGGCCGTCCGGCTATCAGGCGTATGGCCGTTTGCGCGCATACATGATCCCGAGGGCAACCCGATCGAGCTGTGGGAGCCGGCGCGGGAGTAGCGGGCCGGCTTCAGCAGGGCGGGTGGCCGTGCCTTGCCGCCTCCTGCACGCGCGGAATGAACAGCGCCCCGAAGCCCACGGCGAACACCACCAGCACGCCCACGCCGGCCAGGGGGTTGGCCAGCAGCCAGGTGACGGCAAAATCCAGCATGGAAACCTCCCGACTCTTAAGACCAGCTCGACGTGCTAGGCGGGAGTTCGACCGGAGTCGAGACTTTTTATTGCGCTGCGATGCAATAAAGCTTGCTTATTGTTAGGCGGCTTACAGGAAGCAAGCAGTCCTTTTTTGGAAAAAAGGACCAAAAAACTTTTGCTCCCTCGCCTGCGGGAAAGTTCGCGCAGGTTCTGCAGGCGCCAGCGCCGGCGGCGTTTGCGCGGGCCTTGGTGCAAGCGGGGGGATAAGAGTTTTTTGCTTCTTTTTTGCAAAAAAGAAGGCCTTGCTTGCCTAGGAGCGACCCATCCACCGCCGGTGCAGCCAGAGCCAGCTCGCCGGGTCCGCGCGTATCCAGCGCTCCAGGACGTCGCTCACGGTCTGGGTGAGTGCCGCCACGTCCGCCTTGCGGTCTCCGCTGTCCGGCAAGGCCAGAGGCGGCTCCACGATCAGGCGCAGCCTGGCCGGGCCTATGCGTTCGGAGCGGGCCGGCACCAGCGGGCAGCGGAAATGCAGCGCGAAGGTGGCGGCTGCCGGCGCCGTCATCGCCGGCAGGCCGAAGAAGCGGGCCTCTATGCCGTCGTTCAGCTTCTGGTCCACCAGCATGGCCAGCCGTCCGCCGGCGCGCAGGTGCCCGACCGCCCGGCGCGCGCCGGTGGCGCCCTTCGGAAACAGCTTCAGCGCGTGTCCGGCCGCGCGCTCGCGCAGGGCGATGATCATGCGGTCCACGCGCGGGTTTTGCGCGGCGCGGTAGAAGCTGGCGACGGGCAGGCCGTAGCGGTTTGCCGCGCGCGGCAGGATCTCCCAGTTGCCGATGTGGCCGGAGAAGAAGATCACCGGGCCGTCATGGGCGGCCAGGCTGGCCAGCACGTCCTCGCCGCGCACTTCCCAGCCCGGACCGCTGGCCGTGTTCCGTCCGAGCGCGCCTATGTGCGGCAGCTCGCCGGCCGTGCGGCCCAGCTGTT
>CAHJWU010000253.1 GCA_903643085.1 Rhodospirillales bacterium | reverse complement strand
TGAGCGTGTAGACCACGGCATCGGCGCCGATGTTGACGAGAGCCGAGGCCACACCGATCCCCGCGGAAAAAGCCGAGGCGTTCAGTGAGGTGGGCAGCACCGAATAGGGCGATATCTCGCCGGCGAAGATGATCATGGCACCGGAGCCCTGCACGCCGACATCGGTGTGGCTGACCGACAGCACCCAGCAGACGCCCTTGAAGTCGCGCGGCTCCATCGGGTCGGGGGAGAACATCGAATACCGTATGCGCGAGCCGACGCCTGGTGTGCTGACCTTCGTTCCGGGCAGTTCCTTCGGCGAGTCCGTCACGTTGACGAACGGCACCTGCAACCCGACGCTCGCGCCCACGCCTATGCCATCCCCCTTGAGGATGATGGAACGCGTCACCTTGCCCTCTTTGATTTCGGTGAGCGGAATGCGGATGCTGTTGCTGTCGACGGCGATCTTGATCTCGGGCGTGCCGAAATTGATTCCGCTCCCGCTCGGCGAGCCGAGATACCAGTCCGACCACTTGGCGTGGTGGAAGTTGAAACGCGGAAGCCGGAAAAACGCCATGCCAGATCATTTCGCTCTGCTTCACTGTCAAAGCGGAACGGCGCCGCGGGTTGCTTCGAGATAGACATGGACAGGGCAAGGCTGGCCCCGGCAGAACTTGTCTCTCCACATGTCCCGCTTCGCCCAGGCGGGCGGGCGCACCCGTGCAGCGGCTTGAAGGGCAAGAGCGTATGGACCACGCACAGGACGACATACAACGCGAGACGGAGCAGGCGCAGGCGGTGATGCGCAATGCCGAGTTCCACGTGCGCGACGTGGCGCTCGTCATACTGACTATCCTGGCCGTGCTCTACACGCTGTATTTCGCCGCCGACATCATCCTGCCTTTCGTGCTGGCCCTGGTGCTCTCGCTGCTGCTCAGTCCGGCCACGCGTTTCCTGTGCGACAGGCTGCGCTTCCCGCGCATGCTGGCGGCCGTCATCATGATCGTGTTGCTGTTCTCGGCCATCGGCGGCATCGGCTACGCCATTTCCGTGCCGGCGCGCGGCTGGATCGCAAGGGCGCCGCAGAGCCTGCCGGCGCTGCAGACCAAGCTGAGCTTCCTGCGCCGCCCGATCGACATGTTCGAGGGCGGCCTGCGGCAGATGCAGGGCCTGATGCAGCAATCCGGCCGGGCGGAGGAGGGCAGCTCCAGAGCCGATGGCTCCGCCCAGGGTGGGCCGGCGCCCGCCACGTCCGGCAACGCGCCGCCTGCGGCTGCGGGCAATCCGGGCGCCAGCGTGGGGCTGAGCCTGCTCGCCGGCACGCGCAGTTTCCTGGGCCAGGTGATCACCCTGCTGATCACGCTGTTCTTCCTGCTGGCGGACGGCGACGCGCTGCTGCGCCGCTTCGTGGAGATCCTGCCCGGCCTGCAGGAGAAGAAGCGCGCGGTGAGCATAGCCACCGCGGTTGAGCGCAACATCTCCGGCTATCTTGCGACCATCACGCTGATGAACCTGCTGGTGGGCACGGCCAACGGGCTGTCGATCTGGGCGTTCGGCCTGCCGGACCCGCTGCTGTGGGGAACGGCGGCGTTCCTGCTGAACTACGTCCCCATACTCGGGCCGCTGACGGGCGTGCTCATCTTCTTCTTCGTGGGTCTGTTCAGCTTCTCCAGCGTGGTCTGGGCGCTGGCGCCGGCGGGCGTGTACCTGCTGATACACATCATGGAGGGCGAGACGGTCACGCCCATGCTGCTGGCGCGCCGCTTCACGCTGAACCCGCTGCTGGTGATCGTGGCGCTGATGTTCTGGGACTGGCTGTGGGGCGTGGCAGGCGCGTTGCTGGCGGTGCCGCTGCTGGCGGTGTTCAAGATACTCTGCGACAACATCGAGGTGCTGACGCCCGTGGGTCATCTGCTGGGCGCCGAGCCAGGCAAGAAAGCGGCCCGATCCGGGTACTGATCAGCACGCCCCCATGCGCCTACACGCCAGCTGCGCCGCCCGCGCCGATCAGGGCCTGCTTCTTCTTGGCCCCCCTGGCGCCGGCAAGTCGGACCTCCTGCTGCGCCTGCTGGACCGGGGTTATGACCTGGTTGCCGACGATCAGGTGGAGCTGCGCGAAGGCCGGGCGTCACCCCCTGCCGCGCTGGCGGGCCTGCTGGAGGTGCGCGGCCTCGGGATCGTGCGGCGGGCGTTCCGCGCCGAGGTCGGCGTGAGGCTGGTGGTCCGGCTCGAGCGCGCCGAACGGCTACCGATGCCGGTCCGTTATGAAAATCTTGACGTTCCGATGATTTCAGTGGACCCGCTCGCCGCCTCCGCGCCAATTGTCATCGGGTTGGCGCTGGATGGTCTGACCGGCAAAGCATCGTTCGTGACGGGAGCCTTCGGCTGACACCGCAATTCGCAGCAACCGGCGATCAGGAGAGGGCGCCACAGCGCAGGGTTGTGCTGGTGACCGGCCTTTCCGGTGCCGGCAAGGCGTCCACGCTGCGCGTGCTGGAAGATCTCGGCTACGAGGCGGTCGACAATCCGCCGTTGCGGCTGATGGAGGACATGGTCCTGCGCGGCGAGCGGCCAGCGGCGGTGGGCGTGGACACGCGCAGCCGCGGGTTCGATCCGGACGAGGTGCTGGCCACGCTGTCCCGCCTGAAGCGCAATCCTGCCCTGCGTGTGGAGCTGGTCTTCGTGCAGGCGGACGAGGCGAGCCTGTTACGGCGGTTCACCGAAACCCGGCGTCGGCATCCGCTGGCGCCGACCAGCAGGGTGTCGGATGGGGTGGTGGCCGAGATGCGCCTCACTGCCGTGCTGCGCGATGCCGCTGATCTGGTGCTGGACACCACGGATTTAGCACTTCCCATGCTGCGTCGCATTATCGAGCAACGCTTTAGCGGCAACGCGGCGGCCGATGCGGGGATGACGGTGTCACTGCTGTCGTTTGCCTATCCGGCCGGACTGCCGCGGGAAGCAGAGCTGGTCTTCGACGCGCGCTTCCTGCGCAACCCGCATTACGACCCCATCTTGCGGCCTCGCACGGGGCTCGATCCGGACGTCGCGGCCTATGTGGAGGCGGATCCGGATTTCGTTGCGTTTATTGACAAGGTGACTGAACTGTTAGCTTTGCTCTTGCCGCGTTTCGTTCAGGAGGGCAAGAAATACGCGAGTGTCGCCATCGGGTGCACAGGGGGTCGTCATCGGTCGGTGCACATCGTGCAATTGCTCGCGGAGCGGTTGCGGCGGATGCAGCCGGAGGCGGACAGCCAGGGGTTGTGGCGCGTGGTTGTGGCACATAGGGAACTCATGCGCGTCCAGGTTGATAGTGCAGCGCGCAACGTGGGTGCACATATAGAGGGATTGCGGGCCGGAACTGCCGGACCGCCTGCTATTCCAGGCACAGGAGGCCTGACAGAAACCCCATGATCGGATTGATCCTGGTTACCCACGGCCGCCTTGCCGAGGAGATGCGTTCGGCCATGGAGCACGTGGTGGGTCCGCAGCGGCGCGTGGCCACCGTGTGCATAGGCGTGGACGACGACGTGGAGCAGCGCCGGCTCGACATACAGAACTGCATTGATGACGTGGATGCTGGCGACGGCGTGATCCTGCTGACGGACATGTTCGGCGGCACGCCAAGCAACCTGGCCATCAGCATGATGGGGCGCGGTGGTGTGGAGGTGATCGCGGGCATGAACCTGCCCATGCTGGTGAAGCTGGCAAAAGTGCGGTCGCAGCAGACATTGTCGGAATGTACCCAGATTGCCGAGATAGCCGGGCGGAAATACATCGCGGCGGCGAGCCACGTGCTGGAGACGTGCAAGTCGCCGAACATCTGCAAGTCGTTCGATCCGCGTCAGCCGAGCGGGATCGGGCCGGTGGCGCATCTCTGCGAGCGGCAGTCAAAGACGCATTCTTGAACAGGCAAGACCTTCTTCTTTGAGAAGCAGGATGCCCTCGTTCCTGCCGCGGTTCACCGGCCCGGTTTCGCCCGGAAAGGGCCGGCCGCCGCCAATGCGGGGAAGTAAAGGTCCGATCCTTGTTTCCGGGAGAGGACTGCCTGCTTTGGCCAGGCTTCCTGATGGGCGCTGAAGCCGAAGTTTCCCGTTTCGTTGAAATCGTCAACCGCCGCGGCCTGCACGCGCGCGCGGCGGCAAAGCTGGTCAACACGGCGGAGCGGTTCTCCGCTACCGTCGATGTGCTGCGCGACGGCCAGGTGGTCTCGGCGCGTTCGATCATGGGGTTGATGATGCTGGGGGCCGGCATGGGTAGCACGATCGAACTGCGCGCCGAGGGGTTCGACGCGCACGAGGCGCTGGACGCCATCGCAAAGTTGGTCGAGGCCGGCTTCGATGAGCAGGACTGAGAGCGGCAAACCGACGCGGAGGACAGTTCGGGGGTCGCGCGCGTCCAAGCCCGGAGGCGAGCGTGTGCTGGCGGGCATACCGGTCAGCCCGGGCATCGCCATCGGCGAGGTGTATGCGGCCAGCGAGCCGAAGCTGGAGGCCAAGCGCGGCAGGATACGCGCGGGCGGTGTGGAGGCCGAGCTCGGCCGGCTGGAAGTGGCGGTACAGAAATCGCGTAAGCAGCTTGGCAAGCTGCGCGCCCGGCTGGGCGTGCTGCCCGAGGACAGCCAGCACGAGATCGCGCCGCTGATCGACGCCTACCTGCAGATGCTGGGGCCGTCGCGCCTGCTGCGGCACGCCCGCAAGCGCATCGCCGAGGGGCTGGTGACGGCCGAGACGGCCGTGCTTGACGAGGTCGACGCGCTGGCGGCGGCGATGCTGGCGGTGCCGGGTGCGCGCGGCCGCGACGATGCGGATGCCCAGCAGCGGCGTGCCGACGAGATACGCGAGACCGGGCGGCGGCTGCTGCGTAACCTGGCCGAGGCGGCGTTCCGCAATTTCGCCAACGTG
>CAHJWU010000252.1 GCA_903643085.1 Rhodospirillales bacterium | reverse complement strand
GGCCATGCCGACCCCCTCCCGCCCGCCCGGGTCGAAGCGCGTGTCCGCCTGCCAGGCCGCGACCAGGGGCTGCAGCAGCGTCGTCTTGCCCGCGCCGGCCACGCCCGTAAGCAGGGTCAGCGCCCCTCCCCCGCCCAGGGCGTGGATGGCCGCGAGCTGCGCGCCGCCGTGGTCCGGCTCCGTGGTGAAGTCGAGGCCCGACCTGGCGACAGCCGAGCGGATAGCCTGGGCGGACAGGGCGCCCGACTTGTCCAGCGCGGCCCGCTTCGCCTGTTGGGCCACCCCCCGCTCGATCCTGACCTGGGCGGTGTTCGTGACGCGCACGAGGTTTTCCGTCTCGCCCATGATCAAGGCGACGTGCTCGCCGCGCAGCTCGATGCCGCGGCTTTCCAGCAGCTCCACCACGCGGTCGATGTCATCTGGACCAGTGATGCCCGTGCCGATCAGCCCACGGGCGGCGTAGAGCCGCAGCTTGTCGTGGTCCAGCACCGCCGCAGTCTCGAACTCGCGTCCGAGGTGCCGCGCCGCGAAGGCGTAAGCGAGTTCGAACCGCTCGCCGTCGGTCAGATGCTCGTGCTGCGCGCCCTCCAGCACCGTCGCATGCGCCCACTCCAGGGCCTCGGCCTGCTCGCGCCACAGCTCACGGTCGGTCTTGCCGGCGTGCTTTGACAGGCGCTCCGTGATGCCGGTTTCCCGCAGGATCTCGAACTTCTTCTCCGCCGGCAGCGTGTCCCAATCCAAGCCCTGCTCTTCGGCGAACGCCTTGGCGCCGCGCAGCACCTGCCTGCTGCCCTTGCTGAAGGTGTCAACGGCGCGCTGCGGGATCGCCTCCAGCACCACCGCCTGCTCGTTCTTGTCGTAGGCGGTGCGGATGCCGAGCCGGCGCAGCTCGTTGCCCAGAAACGCTTGACCCACGGCGCCGAACTCGTGAACCCGTGAGTGCAGGCGCTGGGTGTCGAGCGAGCCGATGTGGCCGTCCTCGGTCGCGACCATGTTGAACAACGCGTTGTGGACGTGAACGTGCGGATCGCCGCCCACGGGCGCATCGACCAGGTAGGTGGCTCCGTCCGGCCCGTCCTGCACCGCGTGGGTCGGCCGTGCCGTGTGGTGGCGGAAGCTGACCCACCCGACCGCTCCCGGGTCAGCGCCGTCCTCGCCGCCCTTGCCCTTGCGCGCCCAGCCCAGCTCACGGGCCACATAGCGCATGGCGGCGTCGTTCGCGCGATCCACGGCGTTCCAGATGGCTGCGCTCTCGGCAGGCATTTGGGCGAACTCGGCCGCAAGCGTGACCGACTTGTGCGGCGAGAAGGTGAAATCGTAGGCGCTGACCTTGCGCTCGTGCTTGGACCAGGCTTCGCCCGTATCGGCGCGTTTGGCCTCGAACAGCCGGTCCAGCTCCTTGTCCCGCGGCATGCGCGTCGGATCTATGCCGAGCACCTGGGCGGCGGCGAGCGGCATGTCAGGCCGCCATGTCGCCCGGCTGTCCCGGCCGGTGTAGTAGGCGGTCAGCCGCCCGCCCGGGTCGAGGTGCCGGCCCTGGACCAGGCCGGGATCGTGGATCGGCTCCGGGGTGTTCTCGGTGAAGTAGGCGCGCAGCAGGCTGCCCTTGCTGGCGGCCGCTAGCTTGCGGAAGGTCATCATGCCTTGTGGCTGCCATCGCTGCCGTTGACGGCGGCGCGGGTGCCTGGCCCGGCTGCCACGACGCGGGCGACATCGCCTGGCAGGTTCTGCTCCAGCTTGCTCTGCATCTTGACGATTTGTCGGGCGTAGCCGGTCAGCTCGTCGAGTTGGCCGACGACGTGGCCGATAAGCTCGTCCAGGCTCGGGCCGTCCTTCGCCTCGGGCGTGAGCAGCCTGATGATCTCCGCCTGACCTTCGACGAGCAGGCGGAGTTGCTTGCCGTGCTCCTGCTGCGTGCCCGCGATATCGTGAGCAGCCTGCCTGATCTCGTCCAGGGTGTCTTTCAGGGTGGTGTCCATGCGCGCCTCCTTGGGTCGCAGCAGGATCGCCCGCCGCGGCGCGAACGGCGCCGGTCGTGTTCAGGACCGTGTTCGGACAGCAGCGTCACTGCACCACCGGTGCAATGGTACATAGACCACTTTTCTGACCAAAGCGCGGCCCGACGACAGCCCGGCGACGGCCCGATCGCGCCCCGATGACAGCCCGATGGCGGCCCGGCAACGGCCTGGGGGTTGGGCCGTGTCGCGGGTGGGCCATTCGCGCCAAACGGCACGAGCATCGAGGCATGAGCAAGAAGCCCGACGATCTCACTGCCGTGCTGGAAATCGTGGAGAGCGCCGGCGAGCGTTCACCGCTGTTTTGGTGGATGGTCAAACACCACGATGATCTGGCCGCCAAGGCTGACGGCAATCGAATGAGCTGGACGCCCCTGTGCGCCACCTTCGCCGCACTTGGCTTCACCAACACAGCAGGGAAGCCTCACAGCAAACGGGGCGCCCGTGAGGTTTGGCTTACGGCCAGGTCTTACGTCGCTAAACGCAAGGCCGCCAGCGCTAGAACGAACGCGGCCCGAACCCAACCCTCGCGCTTGCCGGTCACCTGGCGACCGCCTGTGGCCGAGCCAGCACGCACGGCTGAGCCGCCGAGATACGCACCTCCGAACACCGTTCCTGCCCGGACCACTCCAACGGAGCTGTCCGACAAGGCAAGGGCAAAGCTGGCAGCCCTGGATCGCCAACTGGACCACCGCGACCGTTTTGTGAACCCACCCAAGCGCGAGGATTGAACCCATGTCAGAAGTCATCAGCCCGGCGGAGGACCGCCAGCCGGTCGTGATCGTCGTCGTCGGCCGCCAGCGTGTCGGCAAGACTTCGTTCCTCAACACCACTGTGCAGTTCCTGCGGGCGCACGGCGGGGAGTTCGTCGTATGGAACGCCGACAAGCTCAATCGCACCTATAGCCTGTCCATGTTCTCCGGCGACGTGCTCGAACCCACCAGAGGAGACGCTGAGGACGTGAAGGCGTGGCTTGAGGACCGTTTCACCCACCTGGTCCAGCACCGCTATGACGCGGTGCTGGACATCGGCGGCGGCGACACGCCCCTGGCCTTCCTGGCGCAGCCGCGGCGTCTCGGCGAACGCCGGTTGCACTTCGGTCTCAACGCCGAGGTAGCGTTGAAGCGGCTGAGCCGATTGCTGGTGTCGGGCGAGGTGGAGCAACCCGGGTGTGGAGTTGTTGTCCGGGCTGGCTGCTCCTGGGAAGCATGACCGCTTCCACTTCGGCAAGCCAAGCTGCTGGCCGTGCTCGACCATCCCATGCACCTGCTGGATGCGGCAGGACGCGCCGGCGTGACGTCCGGTGCGGCCAACGCGATGGGCGCGCTCGTCGCCGCCGGCCAGGTGCGGTGCGAATCGGGTGGAATGTATGTCAGGACCGTTACGATGGCGAGTGTCACTCGCTTCATCGAGTGACGGCTCAAGCTCCACGTCAACGCAGCGAAGAGCGCCGTTGCCCGCCCATGAGAACGGTCCTTCCTGGGCTTCACGATTGCCGGGGAGCACAAGGTGCAGCGCCAGATTACCGACAAGTCCATCGCCCGGTTCAAATTCCGGGTGAAGGCACTAACTCGGCGATCCCGTGGTGTCAGCTTCCAGAAGGTAGTTGCCGACCTGAACCCGCTGTTGCGGAAATGGGACGGCTATTTCGGTTTCGGCCAGGCATACCAGCTAAGACCGCTTGATGCCTGGGTCCGGCGACGCCTGCGCTGACTCGCCTGGGTCCAGTGGAAGACAGGTCGTCGGCGCTTCGCCGGCTTGTGCCATCTTGGGGCCACCCGCAAGGCGGCCTTTGAGATAATCCAAAGCCCGAAAGGGCCTTGGAAGCTCAGCCTGACGGGCACGATGCACCGCGCCTTCGACAAGGCTTACTTCCGCTCTCTTGGCCTGGTCTCCATGGCTGCGCTCACCAAAGCTTAATCCACCGAACCCCCGTGGTACGGACCCGTATGCCCGGTGGTGCGGGAGGGGCGGCGTCGCGAGGCGCCCCCCTATCCCGATTGACCCGCGGCGAGGCCGGCCCAGGCTGTCCCGCCGGCGCGCGTTGGGTGTGCCGGCGGCAGGGCGGGCGCGGTTACGGGCGTCCGGTAACGTAGTTCAACGCGCCCCAGGTTAGGAATGTGCCGGTGATGAAGATGGCGGAAACCATGGCAGCGTTGAGCAGGAAGCTAACCATTGCGTGTCTCCTGTGTTGCCGCCGGTGCGTCAGGAAGCGGGAGGTAGCCTAGAAGCTTCATAGCAACCCCTTCAAGTATGGCGGCGACCACGGCCGCGCCGATGATGCGACTATATGGCGCGCTCATGGCTGGATTGAACAGCGGGGCGATCAACGCTGTACCAACGACAGCGATGGCGATAAGGTGGCATCCGCCTGCTGCCAGTTTCAGGCGCTCCTCGTTGTGCTTGGGATGCGAGGTGAAGAATGCTTTGATATCCACAGAGTCGATCCAGTCTGGATTTCTGGCAGGAAAGGTAGCGGGGGCTTTGGTGCGGCCCCCGCCTGTGGTCCTGCTATGTCCGATCGAAGGCGCTGGCCTGGATGGCGATGGCCTGGGTGCTGACGTTGCCACTGGTGCCCTCGTAGGGCTTCCAGGCGCGTCCGACGACGTGGGCGTAGGCGTCCACGGCCCCGTGTGCCGCGGCCAGGATGGCGTAGGATTGCAGGCCAAGCTGGGCGGCGAAGCTGTACGCGCGTTGTGACCGGTTTTCCAGTCCGTGAATGTCCTGGCGATCCTCGTCGCGGTCGGCGTTGGCGACGGCGCTGGATGCGATGCGGGCTTCTGCGGCCTTCTTGTTGAAGAACTCGCCTGCCCCGTGGGCGGAGCGCACGTAGGCGTCCACGATGCGTTGCAGGTGTATCTCGATGGCGCGCT
>CAHJWU010000251.1 GCA_903643085.1 Rhodospirillales bacterium | reverse complement strand
CCGGCCGCTCCGTCCTGCTGCTGGATCGCGACGGGCGCATCAAGCCCTGCGGCGGCGCCATCCCGCCCCGCCTGGTGCGCGACTTCGCCATACCCGACGGCCAGATCGTCGCCCGCATACGCGCCGCCCGCATGGTCTCCCCGAAAGACGTGCAGGTGGACATGCCGATCGACGGCGGCTTCGTCGGCATGGTCGACCGCGAGCATTTCGACGAGTGGCTGCGCGTGCGCGCCGAGGAGTCTGGCGCCGTGCGGCAGACCGGCGCCTTCGAGCGCGTGGAGCACGACGCGGACGGCGTGGCCGCCGTGGTGTTCCGCGCCAAGGACGGCACGCAAGGCCGCGTCCGCGCCCGCGTTGTGGTAGGTGCCGACGGCGCCAGGTCCGCGGTGGCCAAGCAATGCGTGAAGGGCGCCGACCGCATCCCCTACGTGTTCGCCTACCACGAGATCCTGCGCGCCCCTGCTGAAGCCACAGACACGCTGGGCCGCCTGTTCGAGCCCGGCCGCTGCGACATCTTCTACCAGGGCCGCCTGTCGCCGGATTTCTACGGCTGGGTGTTCCCGCACGGCGACACGGTCAGCGTGGGCTCCGGCTCCGCCAAGAAAGGCTTCTCCATACGTGGCTCGGTGACCGATCTGCGCGCCGCCGCCGGCCTGTCGGACGCCCAGACGCTGCGCCGCGAAGGCGCGCCGATCCCGATGAAGCCGATGAAGCGCTGGGACAACGGCCGGGACGTGGTGCTCGCCGGCGACGCCGCCGGCGTTGTGGCGCCCGCCTCCGGCGAGGGTATCTACTATGCCATGGAAGGCGGCCGGCTGGCCGCCCAGGCGGTGGACAAGTTCTGCCGCACCGGGAACCCGCGCGCCCTGCGCGAACCGCGCCGCCGCTTCATGAAGGCGCACGGCACGGTGTTCCTCGTGCTCGGCATCATGCAGTGGTTCTGGTATCGCAACGATAAACGCCGGGAGAGCTTCGTCGCCATGTGCCGCGATCCGGACGTGCAGAAAATGACCTGGGACAGCTACATGAACAAGAAGATCACCCGGGCCAAGCCGGCAGCGAAGGCGAAGATATTCTTCAAGGATCTTGCTCATCTGCTTGGGCTCGCCACGCCTACGGCAAGTTAAGCAAGGCCTTCTTTTTTGAAAAAAAGAAGCAAAAAACTTTTGCTCCCTGTCGGCGGGCGCTGAAACACCCGCCCCCGGAAATAAAAGTTTTTTGGTTCTTTTTTTCAAAAAAGAACTGCTTGCTTCCTTCCTAATCTCCTCGCCCGCCCAACTAACAAACCAGAACAAGGACGCGCACCGTGCTGCTGGATACCGCCACCTACCAAGACGACGAAATCCTGACCGCACCCGCGCCCAAGCGCCGCACCAAACGCCACTCCCGCACCCTGCCTCTGCGCGTCGGCACCCGCCGCTCGCCGCTGGCTCTCGTGCAGACACGCAATTTCCTCGAGTTGCTGCGCGGCGTCTGCCCCGTGCTGCGCGGCATGGACGTGTTCGAGGAACACGCCATCCAGACGACCGGCGATGCGGTGCAGGACCGCCGCCTGGCCGATATCGGCGGCAAGGGCCTGTTCGCCAAGGAGATCGACGAGGCACAGATTGCCGGCCGTATCGATTTCGCCGTGCACAGCCTGAAAGACCTGGAGACCAGGCTCCCCCCGGGCATCGTGCTGGCCTGCACCCTGAAGCGCGAGGACGCGCGCGACACGCTGATTTTCGGCCACCCCGTCGAACACAACGACGACCCCTACGCCGCCCTGCCGCACGGCGCGCTCGTCGGCACCTCCTCGGTCCGCCGCCAGGCGCAATTGCTGCACGCGCGCCCCGACCTGCGCATGGCGCTGATACGCGGCAACGTGCAGTCCCGCCTGTCCAAGGTCCGCGCCGGCGACTGCCAGGCGAGCCTCCTGGCGCTCGCCGGCCTCAAGCGCCTCGGCATGGAACACGAAGCCTCCGTCATCCTTGACACCGACATCATGGTTCCCGCCGCTGCCCAGGGCATCGTCGGCGTCACCGTGCACGAGGACGACGTGGAGCTGCTCGAGATGCTCTCCGCCATCGAAGACCCGCAGGCGCGCGCCGTGGCCACCGCGGAACGCGCGCTGCTCGGCGTGCTGGACGGCAGCTGCCACACGCCGATCGGCGGCCATGCCCGCATCCTGCCGAACGGGCGGCTGCACCTTGTGGGCCTGGTGGCGCGCGCCGACGGGACGTTCCTGCTGCGGCGCTCGCTTGAGGGACTGCCCAAGGATGCCGAACGTATCGGCATGGAGCTGGGCGCGTCGTTGAAAGCCGATACGCCGCGGGATGTGTTTGCCTGAAGCAGGCCGGTCCTGGCAGGAGAACCAGACTTCCTCTTCGCGTCCGCGGCGGGCCTGTAGCTCCGCAGACATACGTTCGCTGATCGTCAACCATGACAGCCGCCGCGCTGCCGCTTCGCAAAGCTGACCGGCGAAGGGGATGGGCGCGCTTTACGGTGTGTAGAAGTCCTGTCGCCGGAAAGCAGGAAAAGCGCCAGGCATCCCTGGGCTGCCGATACCGGCGCGCCAGACGGCTTTCAAAACGTATTCCGCTCGGCCTGTCAGCGGGTTGGCGCAAGCGGTCCTGACGTCAGGCCATTCCGGTGCGAGTGGCATGCGATGCTGACAGCTCGCTTGGCTACGCCACCCTCGGATTCAGCCGCACGATCGCCCAGTTGAGCCAGAACGCGAAGCTCACCCAGACCAGGTAAGGCACAAACAACCAGCTCGCGGTCACCGAATACGGCCGCAACCCGATCACCAGAGCCAGGACCGACATCCACAGGAAAGCGTTCTCCGCCAGTGCCAGGTCCGGCCGCTTGAGTTTGAAGAACAGCGGACTCCAGCACAGGTGCAGCACCCAGTTCACCCCGAACAGCAGCGCCACCTGGGTGCGCCCCGCCGCATCTGGCGCGCCACGCCAGGCCAGCACCCCGGCCACGGCAGCGGCGCCCAGGATCAACGTCCAGGCCGGCCCGAACAGCCAGTCCGGCGGCTGCAGACGCGGCTTGCGCAACTGGCGGTACCAGGGCCCCACCTCTGTCAGCAGCCCGCCGGCTCCGGCCAGGACAAGCGTCAGCAGCGCCGCTACGATTATCGTCCACATACGCAAGTCTCTCCGGGTCCCAGGCGATACCGACAGATAGGGACGCGCCCGCACTCGTGCACGAGGCAGGCCGAGGAAGAAAGCAGGCCTTTCGGGAAAAGCAGGCCAGAAATTTCGCTCGCCATCGGTTGCCAACAGGAATCGCCGGTGGCGGAGGCAAAAATTTGCTTCCCAAAAAAGGCCTTGCTCTACTCCCGCGTCCGCCCGGGCCGAAGCAGCCAGACCGACACCACCATCACCATGATCAGCACCGCCAGTACCACCAGCTCGAACATGGAGGCCCGGAACAGCTTCTCCGCCGCGTCGCTGAGCGACTCGTCCTTGGTGGTCTCCGAGGACCGCAGCGTGATGACCAGCACACGCCGTATGGTGGCGATCAGCCCCACCACGAGGAACGGCTCGCAGGTCAGCTCGCCGGACCGCATGGACGCGCGCACCGTGTGCAGTATCTCGATCACCATCAGCACGAACAGCAGCCGGTCCATCACCAGCAGGATGGCGTGCGTGCCGGTCCAGTCAGACAACCCTGCCCAGAGCTGGTCGGCCGCGCCCGCCAGCCCGACCAGGGCCGCCAGCGAGAGCAGGGTCCCCAGCGCCATGTAGGCGCTGTGCTCCACCAGGCTGAACGCTTCGGAGGCCCGCGCGAGCAGCCTGGCTTCTTCCGGCTTGCCTGCGTCCATCATTTCTCCGCTGCGATGTCTCTGTGAAACATGCGCCGGCCCGTGTGTTTCCGCAATTTCCCAGGCCCGCGCGACCGCGTCGGACGGCGGGGGCCATGGCGCACTGGCCACGGTGGACCCAGGCCAGGCAGCCACGCCGCACCGGCAAGAGGCGTCCGGTCTGCCTTGGCAGGTGCTCAAGCAGCCGCCGGTAGGAACCAGGGTTTTGGTTCTCTTTTTCGAAAAGAACTGCTTGCCTTGCCTTGCCCCACCTTGCACGAGACAGTGCCGGCCAAAAGGAGGCATGCCCCCTATGCCATTTCCGTCTATGCCATTTCCGTTCTCAGCGATCGTCGGCCAGGAAGAGATGAAGCAGGCCCTGATGATCGCCGCCGTCGATCCCACGATCGGCGGCGTGCTCGCCTTCGGTGACCGCGGCACAGGAAAGTCCACCGCCATACGCGCGCTCGCCGCCCTGCTGCCGCCGATGCGCGTGGTCGATGGCTGCCGCTACAACTGCGACCCTGCGGGTGTCACCCTGTGCGGCGAATGCGCCGCCCGCGCCGCCCCGCGCGGCGAGCACGTCTCTCCCGTGCCGGTGGTGGACTTGCCGCTGGGTGCGACGGAAGACCGCGTCGTCGGCGCCCTGGACCTGGAGCGCGCGCTCACCCGCGGGGAACGCGCCTTCGAGCCCGGCCTGCTGGCGCGCGCCAACCGCGGCTTCCTCTATATCGACGAGGTGAACCTCCTCGAGGACCACCTGGTGGACCTGCTGATCGACGTCGCGGCTTCCGGCGAGAACGTGGTCGAGCGCGAGGGGCTCAGCGTGCGCCATCCCGCGCGTTTCGTGCTGGTCGGCAGCGGCAACCCGGAGGAGGGCGAGCTGCGCCCGCAACTGCTGGACCGTTTCGGCCTGTCTGTGGAAGTGAGCACGCCCACCGACCTCGCCTCGCGTATCGAGATCGTCCGCCGGCGTGACGCCTATGACCGCGACGCCGCGGGCTTCTGCGCCAAATGGGCGCCCGAGGACCAACGCCTCAGCCAGCGCATCGAAGCGGCGCGCGCGCTGCTGCCCGCCATGGGTGTGCCGGACGCGGTGCTGGAGCACGCGGCCCGCCTG
>CAHJWU010000250.1 GCA_903643085.1 Rhodospirillales bacterium | reverse complement strand
TGCCCAGCCCGCTTGCCCCTAGCCGGCCGGAGGGCGTCGATCTCGGCCCGGTGCCGCCGGCGCGCTCGCCGCTGGCCAGCACGAGGCAGCGCGGCCGCTTCAACCGCGGCCTGGCCATGCACGCGCTGCTGCAGCATCTGCCCGATCTGCCCGAGCAGGACAGGCAAGCGGCAGCCCTGTCCTATGCCGCGCGGTCCGCGCACCTTGTCGACGACCCCACGGCGTTTGCGGCCGAAGCGCTGCGCGTCCTGCAGACGCCAGGGCTGGCCGCACTGTTCGGGCCGGGAAGCCGCGCGGAACAGCCGGTCTCCGGCCTGGTCGCCGGCCGGATCGTGTCCGGCCAGGTGGATCGCCTCGTCGTCACGCCCACGCGGGTCATCGCCGCGGACTACAAGTCCGGACGCGAGCCGCCTGCCTCCGCCGCCGGCACCCCCGTCCTCTATTTGCGTCAGATGGCAGCCTACCATGCGGTGCTTGGCCTGCTCTACCCCGGCCGTACGATCACCTGCCTGCTGATCTGGACGGACGGGCCGGTGGTCATGGAGCTGCCGCCGGACCTGCTCGCCGCGCATAGGGCACCCGCATCTGCCAATGGCGGACGCTTGATCGGGCCGCCTGTCCCCTCCACCTGAGCAGCCGACATACCAGGAGACAGACCATGAGCGCCAACACGCATGCCACCACCGACGACACCTTCGAGACCGACGTGCTGAAGGCGTCCGGTCCCGTGCTGGTGGATTTCTGGGCGGAGTGGTGCGGCCCCTGCAAGATGATCGCGCCCGCGCTCGAGGAGATCGGCGCCGAGTATGCCGGCCGCGTGCGCGTGGTGAAGGTGAACATCGACGAGAATCCGCAGACGCCGAACAGCTACGGGGTGCGCGGTATTCCGACGCTGATCATGTTCAAGGACGGCAAGCCGGCGGCTACCAAAGTTGGAGCGGCGCCCAAGAGCCAGTTGAAGGAGTGGGTGGCGTCCAGCCTTTAGCCTTCAGCGAAGAACGGCCCTCTTTTCTGGCAAAGAGAAGCAAAAACTACTGTCCCCTGCGCCGGCTTTGATCCTGTGACCGCCTCTCAGAGGCTCGTGCGGCGGGGTAGCGTCACCGACCGGATTTCCGCTTCTTCGCCGGTGTTGTGGGGCGAAGACATTGCTGGCAGACAGGCACGACACGAGCTTGGAGAATATTATGGCCGATATTGCGAGGCAGACTCCCGTCTCACCCAGCACTGAAGACGGTTTTCTGGCAGACCGCCTGAGCTTCTGGGCGTCGGTCACCAAGTTTATGACCAGGATAGTTGTCGGCCTGGTAGTGCTGCTTGGCTTGATGTGGATTTTTCTTGTCTGACGCACGCTGTCCGGATTCAGGGGCGTGAAGATCTAATTTCTTAAACAGGACTGTTTGTTTTCCAGCGTCGCGCTAGCGACGCCTGAGAACGCGCTGGACCGGTGCGAGACAGTCTCGACCTGCGCGCGTTCTCAGCCGGCAGATCAGCGCTGGTCGGCGGCGTGCGTCACGTCCTTGCCGGCGTTGGAAACGTCCTGGCCGGCACCGGCCATGGTGTTGCAGGCGCTGAGCAGGGTGGCGGTGCTGAGCAGCAGGGCGATGGTGAAAGCGGCGGTAAGCATACGCGACATAGCGGTTTCTCCTAAGGACGCTGGATCCCCGTCCAGCCCGGTTTGTGTAACGTAACGGAACCGCTTTGGTTCAACCGCTTGGTCCGGCCGGTGCACCGGCCGCGATGGCGTTGGCAGCAAGAGCGAGAAAGCCACACTGGACAGCACGAACGACGCGCGCAGAAATCATCCATTTGCTGCACCAGGGCCTGGCCTCGTCCTGCCAGCATCCGCGATGGCCGAACCAGCGCGCGCCGCTGGACATGCGTAGGAGCCAAAGTCTCTGTTTCAGAAAGGCAGGCTTTGCTTGCTGATGAGATCAGCTGGACAGCGAGATCTCCACACGGCGGCTTTCCACGCCTGGATCGTTTCCTGTCTGGCCGCGGCCCTGCTGGGTAATTCTCGACGGGCTTACGCCGTCCGCGACCAGGCCGTCGGCCACCGCGCGCGCACGCTGCTGGGACAGTTTCACGTCATCCGGCCTGCTGCCGGCGCTGTCCGTATAGCCGCGAACCAACACGCCTTTGCCAGGTGCCGCCTTGGCCGCGGCCGCAGCCTGCGCCACCACGTCCACCGCCGCCGGCTCGAGCGCTGACGAACGTTCCGTGAAGAAGACCACGAAACCGGGCGGCTGACCGCCTCCGGCGGTCATGGCGCAGGAGCCGAGCGCCAGCAGTAACGTCACGTTGAGAAGTCGGCGCATGGTCTCTCCTGGGATAGAGGCTGGTGTGCCCGGACGCGTATCAGCGCCTGGCTTTGCGGGCGGCGTAGCGCGCGTCACGCGCGGCCTGCTGCTCGGCCTTGCGCTGCAGGTCGCGCGCAGCCTGCTCGATGGCCAGTCGCGCTTCTTCAGCCGCCCGCGCCTGCGCCTCCAGCTCGCGCGCGGCCTGCTCGGCCGCCAGCTTAGCTGCTTCCGCCTCGCGTATGGCGCGGCGTTCGGCGGCGCGTATCTCGCGCGCCTCGGCAATGGCCAGGCGCTCGGCCGCCCGGGCCAGCACGGCGGGATCGTCCGGCGCCGGCTTGGCCTTGAACTTCTCCAGCAGCACCTGCTTGGCCTTCGCCGAGGCGTTCTGCCGCTCGTTGAACATATTGTCCTTGAAGACACCCATCGTTGTCGGCTGGTCCCATACTGTTTGCCGGGTGCATACCACGGCCCGGCGGCTTGGCACACCTTCGGTGGCGGCAGGCAGCCATGATTTCCGGCCCGGAGCACCTGTCACGAGAGAGCGGCGCATATACGTAATAGTTGCGTTTCGTGCTCCTAAATGCTTAGCACGTTACGTCTCCGAAGCCATGGCGCGGCATGAAGCAGTTCACTGCACTGCATCGAAACGCCGCACGTTTTCGGCCGCACGCAGGCCATCCCGCAAGAAGGCGTCTCGAGGACGTGGGCATGACGATGTCCGAGTCCGGCCGCCCGGCGGCCAGGCCGGATTTCGGCACGGACCACGAAGGCTCGGGCATCAGCCTCGTGCCTGACTGCGCGGTGAAACGCGTTGTGTCCGGTGCGTATCCGATCCCCTGACGCGGTTCGACGTGAACGGAAGCCTGGCGCCGAGCGTGGATGCTCGCGATGGGCTTGGCATCTTGTCGGCAGGACCGTCGGGAGCGCGGGGCGGTTCTTGCGGATTTAGCTCGGATCGAGGTTTCTTTCAGGAGGGGCACGCCTTGCTTCCCTTCGCGCCGCGGCCGAAAAGTCGTGGCGTCATGCCAGAGCACTACGACCTCCTGATACGCGGCGGCACGGCCGTGACGCCCTGGGGCGAGACCCAGACCGACCTGGGCGCGCGGGACGGCCGCATCGTCAGCCTGGGCGCCGCCGCGTCCGACACCGCTGGGGTGACGCTTGACGCGCGGCATCTGCACGTGCTGCCCGGCCTCATCGATCCGCACGTGCATCTGCGCGACCCGGGCGACGCTGGCGTGGAGAGCATTCCCACCGGCACGCGCGCGGCGGTGCTTGGCGGCATCGCCACGGTGTTCGACATGCCGAATACGGCGCCGGCGATCACCGGCGCCGATATGGTTGCGTGGAAGCAGGCTTACGTGCCGGCGCACAGCTACTGTGATTTCGGCATCTATATCGGCGCCACGCGCGCCAACACGCCGGAGCTTGGCTCGCTGGAACGCGCGCGCGGCGTCTGCGCGATAAAGCTGTTCGCCGGCAGCTCCACCGGCGACCTGATGATCGAGGATGATCCGGGGATCGAGGCCGTGATGCGCTCCGGCCACCGGCGGATCGCCTTCCATTCCGAGGACGAGTACAGGCTGCAGGCGCGCCGGGCGCTGTTTCATACCGGCGAGCCATACGCCCGGCACATGGAATGGCGCGACGCGGAATGCGCGGCGCTTGGCACGCGGCGCATCGTCGCACTCGCGCGCAGGACCGGACGGCCGGCGCACATCGTGCACGTCTCCACCGCGGAGGAGTTCGACTTCCTGCGCGACCACCGCGACATCGCCACCGCTGAGGTGCTGGTGAACCACCTCACCCAGGTCGGTCCCGGATGCTACGAGCAGCTCGGCGCCTACGCGGTGATGAACCCGCCGATACGCACGCGGCGGCATTTCGAGGCGGCGTGGGCCGCGGTGCGGGACGGCAGGGTGGACACGATCGGCTCCGACCATGCGCCGCACGCCCATGCCGCCAAGGCGCGGCCGTGGCCGGACACGGCCGCGGGTCTGACCGGCGTGCAGACCGCGGTGCCGATCATGCTGGATCACGTCAATGCCGGCCGGCTCAGCCTGTCGCGCATGGTGGACCTGATGGCGGCCGGCCCGGCGCGCGTGTACGGCGCCGTCACCAAGGGGCGGATCGCGGCCGGTTTCGACGCGGACTTCACGCTGGTGGATCTGGGCCGCCGCCGCACGATCGAGAACGACTGGATCGCCACGCCGGCCGGCTGGACTCCGTTCCACGGCAGGCAGGTGCAAGGCTGGCCGATGGCCACGATCATACGCGGCCACGTGGTCATGCGCGACGATGAGGTTTTGGGAGCGCCCGTAGGCCGCCTGGCGACCTTTCAGTAGCAGGATTTTGAGCAAGATCTGATCTCTGGTTCTGTTCTGCGAAACAGAACGCGATTTCTCCCTTCGTGCTAAACACCGCGCAAGTAAGAGAAGGCACACGCCATGACCGCCTGGACCGCCGACCGCATCCCCTCCTTGGCAGGCAAGGTCGCCGTCGTGACGGGCGCTACGAGCGGCATAGGCTACGAGGCCGCGTTGCAACTGGCCGCGCGCGGCGCCCAGGTGGTGATGGCGGTGCGCGACACGGCGCGCGGCCAGGCCTGCGCCGCGAGGATA
>CAHJWU010000249.1 GCA_903643085.1 Rhodospirillales bacterium | reverse complement strand
GGCCTGGGCGCCGCGCCGCGCCGCATGAGCGAGGTGCTGGCTGCCGGCGACATCGTCATGGTGGAGCCGGCGGAGGGCACCGACGAGGTACGCGTGCCCGGCGCGCGCGGGCCGCGCGGTCATGCCAGGGCAAGCACGCTGCTGACGCTGGACAGGCTGACGCTGCGCCAGGTACCGCGCGTGGCCGGCGCGCTGGTGAGCCTCGACCCGCGTACCGGCCGCGTGCTCGCCATGTCCGGCGGCTGGAGCGGCGAGGCCAGCAAGTTCAACCGTGCCACCCAGGCACAGCGCCAGCCGGGCAGCTCGTTCAAGCCGTTCGTGTACCTGACCGCCATGGAGCAGGGCATCTCGCCCAGCGCGCGCTTCGAGGACGAGCCGTTCTCGCTCGGCGACTGGCACCCGGAAAATTATGAGCTGACCTATGGCGGACCCACGCCGCTGCGCGTGGCGCTTGAGCAGTCGCTGAACCTGGTCACCGTGCGCGTGGCCTCGCATGTCGGCATGGAAGCCGTAGCCAAGACGGCGATCGCCGAGCACATCTACGACGCCATGCCGCACGTGCTGCCCGCCGCGCTGGGTGCCGTGGAGACGACGGTGCTGCGCGAGGCCGGCGCCTATGCCTCGCTCGAACAGGGCGGGCGCGAGGTGGTCCCCAGCCTGGTGGATTCCGTGCAGGACCGCGACGGCCACGTGATCTGGCGCCCGACCGGCCTGGTGCAGGGCGCCGGCGACCCGGCCCAGCCGCCTACGCTCAACGACCCGCGCCCGCAGATCGCCGATCCGCAGAGCGCGTTCCAGGTGCTCAAGATGATGGAGGGCGTGGTGCTGTACGGCACCGGCCGTCCGGTGGGCGCCGGCATCGACCGGCCGGTCGCCGGCAAGACAGGCACCACGCAGAACTTCAACGACGGGTGGTTTGCCGGCTTCACGCCGGACCTCGTGACGGTGGTGTGGATGGGCTACGACAACCCGCAATCGCTGGGCGACAAGCAGGACGGCGCGCACGTCGCCGGCCCGATCTGGCACGACTTCATGGTGGCGGCGCTGGGTGACAAGCCGGTGTTGGATTTCCGCGTGCCGGACGGCGTCACGCTCGCGCGCTGGGGCTGCGGCCGCCACGAGTGCATAGACGCGTTCAAGCCGGACCAGGTGCCTGGCTCAGGCGGCGTGGGCGGCGGTGGCGAGAGCGCCGCGGTCAGCACCGTGGCCGCCGAGAGCCCGGTGGAGATGGTCAACCCCGATCCTGACGCGCCGCCGCTGCCGCCTAAGCCGGCCGGGACGGGTGCTGATCCTGGCGTGGGTGGGTTGTACTGACGGCTTTAAGCAAGGAAGCGGTTCTTTTTTGAAAAAAAGAACCAAAAAACTTTTGCTTCCGTCGCTGGTGAACCATCTCGAGGAATCCCTCTGCGCCGGGAACAGCGTCAGTAGTAAAAGTTTTTGCTTCTTTTTTCAAAAAAGAACGCCTTCCTTCCTTTCTGTAGGTCCCGACACATGGCAGCCGAAGCAGACGCGCTACACGAACAGATCACCCAGTCCGTAGCCCTGCTCCGGAGGCATCTTTGACTGGGATGTAGCAACCGCCCGCCTGGAAGAGCTGAACCACCAGGTAGAGGACCCCTCTCTCTGGAACGACGCCGAGGGCGCGCAGAAGATCATGCGCGAACGCAACCGTCTGGCCAGCGGCATCGAGGGCCTGCGCCGCCTCGAAGCCGAGGTGGCGGACGCTGTCGGCCTGATCGAGATGGCCGAGGCCGAAAGCGAGCCCGCCATGGTGGCCGAGGGCATCGGCGCGTTGCGCACGATCGCCGGGGAGGCCAAGCGCCAGGAGATACTCGGCCTGCTGTCAGGCGAGGCGGACGGCAACGACTGTTTCGTCGAGCTGAATGCCGGCCAGGGCGGGACGGAGGCGCAGGACTGGACCGAGATGCTCATGCGCATGTACTCGCGCTGGTCTGAGCAGCACGGCTTCAAGGTGGAGATGCTGGAGGCCAGCGAGGGCGAGGGCGCGGGGCTGAAATCGGTGACGCTGCAGGTCACCGGGCCGAACGCCTATGGCTGGCTGAAGACGGAGGCCGGCGTGCATCGCCTGGTGCGCATCAGCCCGTTCGATGCGGCCGCACGGCGGCAGACGAGCTTCGCCAGTGTGTGGGTGTATCCGCTGGTCGATGACAGCATAGAGATCGAGATACGCGATGCGGATTTGAAGGTGGACACGTTCCGCGCGTCCGGCGCCGGCGGGCAGCACGTCAACAAGACGGAGAGCGCGATACGCATCACCCACATGCCGACCGGCATCATCGTGGCGTGTCAGACGGACCGCAGCCAGCACCGCAACCGGGCTACCGCGATGGGCATGCTGAAGGCGCGTCTGTACGAGGCCGAACTGCAGAAGCGCGAGGCCGCCTCCGCGCTGACCGAAGCCGGCAAGACGGAGAACAGCTGGGGCCACCAGATACGCAACTACGTTCTGGCGCCGTACCAGCTGGTCAAGGATCTGCGCACCGGGATGGAGAAGGGCAATCCCGGCGCGGTGCTGGACGGGGACCTGGATGATTTCATGGCCGCGGCGCTGGCGGCGCGCGTGGGAGCCACACGCAGCGAGGCTTCGGCCCAGGCCAGCTAGCCTGTTGCGCGGCTGGGCAATCAGACAATCGGAGCGTGTCCGGGCGGCTGCATTGCCGCCGGCAGGCGTGGCTCGGCTGAGGATTGACGCGGCTCAGGTGTAGCCGCCGCCGCCCCGCGCTGCCCACAGCCTTCGTGTGCAGGTCCGGCGGGCAATGCAATCTGACCTCATCACGACGATATTTTCGTTGCAGAAGTGACCTATGAACGTCTTTTGGCGCGATTTTCCGGGCGGGCGAAACTTGCGGTTGTGTTCTGGATGTGAAACAGTGGTCATATTGAAACGAATTCTCCGTTGTAGGGCGAGTGATGCACGACTGGTCAGACGTCGAATTTGCCGCTTCTTCCAATAAGCCACGCAAGGCGCAGGATTTCCTGCCGATCGTGGCGGACCTGCTGACCTGCTGGGATTTCCTCGCCTGTGCCGTCGCAGGCCAGGCCGCCCTGGCGCTTTATGCGCGCTACGTCCTGACCGCGAAGCTGGATTTTTCCGCCTCCGGTCCGTTCTGGCGGGACATCGTGTTCGGCAGCCTGATCGCCGCCCTGGCGCTGCGTTCGCCGGCGGAGAAGCTGAACCCTCGGTTCCGCACGACTGGTCAGCTGATCCTGACCGCCGAGGGCAAATGCCTGCTGACCTTCGCCATGCTGATCGCGGTCGGGCTGGCGACACGCGCCACCGACGACCTGGCGCGTCTTTGGCTATTATCCTGGCTCGCTCTGTTCACCCTGATCGTGGCAGGCACGCGCTTTGCGGCCGGCAGCTACCTGCGCCGCCTGCAGAGAAGCGGCTCGTTGCGTGAGGCCGTAGCCGTGATCGGAACCGCCGCCGCGCGGGCGCGGATGGCGTCGCGCCTGAAGGGCGAGGTCGATGTCGTCGGGCTGTTCGGAACCGGTCCGGACGGGCCCGGTTCGGACCGCGCCGACGAGATGGACCAGCTTCTCGACATGGGCAGGGGGGGTGGCGTGCACTCCGTCATCCTGGCGCTCGACCGCGACCAGCATAGCGAGGCGGCCAGCATCATCGAGCGGCTGAAGGCGCTGCCGCTGCAGGTGGCGGTCTGCCCGGAAGATGGGTGGCGGAGCGACATTGCGCCGCGCGTACGCATGTTGGGCGGCATGCCGATGACCGTCGTTGCCGACCGCCCGATCAAGCACTGGGACCTGATAGCCAAGACGATCATCGACAAGACCGGCGCCGCCGTCCTGCTCGCCGTGTTTTCCGTGGTGCTGGTCGCCAGCGCCCTGGCCGTGGCGGCCACCAGCCCGGGCCCGGTCATCTTCCGCCAGACCAGGCGCGGCTGGTGCGGCCGCGATTTCGTCATCCTCAAGTTCCGCACCATGCGCACCGACCATGGCGCGGCGCCGGGCCAGACGGCACGCAACGATGCGCGCTGCACCCGTGTGGGCGATTTCCTGCGCCGGCACAGCCTCGACGAGTTGCCGCAACTGTGGAACGTGCTGCGCGGGGACATGTCCCTGGTCGGGCCGCGGCCGCATGCCGAATCGCTGCATGACATCGACCGCGCCGGCCGGGAGATCGTGGCGGAGTACGCCCAGCGCCACCGTGTCAAACCCGGCCTGACCGGGCTGGCACAGGTCAACGGCGCCCGCGGTGCGATGACCAATTTCGCCCAGCTCCGCCGCCGGGTCGATTACGACCTGTACTACATCGAGAACTGGTCGCTGCTCCTGGACATCAAGATCTTGCTGCGAACCCTGCTCAGCCTCAGCGGGGAGAACGCGTTTTGAGCGTGTTCACGCGCATCCAGCCCGCACGGGCGGAGCCGGCGGCCGCCTCGGTCCGGCCGCCGGCCTTTCAGGAGCCGGTCTCGCCCGCCGCCCTTGCCCTGCTCGGCGAACTCCTGGCCCGGCTGGCCGACGTGGAGCGCCCGGTGATCCAGTTCGTCGCCGCTTCGGCCGGCGGAGACGCAGGGCAGGTCGCGCGCGATTTCGCGGTGTCCGCCGCCACCAGGTTCGGACGGACCCTGCTGGTCTCCTCAAACACCTTCGCCGCAAGCGGGAATCGCGGCATACGCGGACTGTCCTGGCTGATGACCGGCACGCTCGGGGGCGAGCCGGACGGCATCACGCCGGATACCAACGTGGCCGGCTTGTACTACACCAGCCTGGTGCTGGACCGGGCGGGGCCGCTGGAGGTGCCGCTCGCCGGCTGGCTGGCCGGCCCGCAGGCGTTCCGGATGATTGTGATCGACTGCCCGGCGGTCGCCGCCGACCCGCGTACACTCGCCGTCTCGCCACTGTGCCACGGTGTCGTGCTGGCGGTGGAGGCCGGCCGCACCACGTT
>CAHJWU010000248.1 GCA_903643085.1 Rhodospirillales bacterium | reverse complement strand
AGCCGGCCCGGCGCCGCAGTCCCTTCCGCTTCCTGGGGCGGGCCGTCGGCGCCGTCGCGGGCCTGGGCGTCGCCGCCAGCGTCGTGGGCGGCATCTATGGGCTGCACACCTATAACAAGTATGCAGCCGACCTGCCCAACCTCGACGGCCTCACGCATTACCAGCCCAAGGTCATGAGCCGCGTTTACGCCGGGGATAGCCGCCTGATCGCCGAGCTGGCGACGGAGCGGCGCATCTACGTCCCGATCAGCGCCATCCCCGACATGGTGAAGCAGGCCTTCCTGTCGGCGGAGGACCAGAAGTTCTGGACCCACAAGGGCGTGGACCCGCTCGCGATGCTGCGCGCCGCCTGGTATGACGTGGCGCTGCGCGGTGCGGGCAAGCGGCCGATCGGCGCCAGCACCATCACGCAGCAGGTCGCCAAGAACATGCTGCTGAGCAACGAGGTTTCGGTCGCGCGCAAGGTCAAGGAGATGATCCTGGCCGTGCGGATAGACCAGTCGCTCAGCAAGGAGCACGTGCTCGAACTGTATCTGAACGAGATCTTCCTGGGCCTGCAATCCTATGGCGTGGCGGCGGCGGCGCAGACCTACTTCAACAAGGGCCTGGACGAGCTGACCCTGCCGGAGGCGGCGTTCCTGGCGGTGCTGCCCAAGGCGCCCAACAACTACAACCCGTTCCGCTACCCCGAGGCCGCCAAGACCCGGCGCGACTGGGTGCTGGACCGCATGGCCGAGGACCGCGCCATTACGCCGGAGCAGGCCGCCACGGCCAAGGCGACGCCGATCCAGCCCGCCGCCTTCCGCCGCCCGGAGATCGTCGCAGGCTCCGACTGGTTCGCGGAGGAGGTGCGGCGGCAGGTGGTGGACACGCTCGGCGCCGGCGCCACCACCACCGGCGGCCTCACGATACGCACCAGCATGGACCCGTCCCTGCAGGCCGCCGCCGACACCGCGCTGCGCAAGGGCCTGCTGACCTACGACCGCAGCCACGGCGGCTGGCGCGGCCCGGTCGGCCACCTGGAGGGCGGCGCGAACATGCGCCTGGGTTGGAGCAACCGCCTGGCCGCCATGCCGCGCCCGCCTGGCCTGCTGCCGGAGTGGAACCTGTCGGTCGTGCTGGAAACGACGGGCGACGAGGCGAAGGTCGGCTGGGTCGAGCGCGGCAGCGATGGCGCGTCCCGCACCGGCAGCCTGTATGCATCCGACCTGGCCTGGGCGCGTCCGGTGCGGACGGGAGGCGGCTTCGGCCCCAGCCCGCGCAAGGTCGCCGACATCCTGCAGGTCGGCGACGTCATCATGACCGAGCCTGCCGGCGCCAACGAGCGCGTCCGCGGCCCCGCGCGCTCGGACCGGCTGTGGCTGCGCCAGGTGCCGCAGGTGCAGGGGGCGCTGGTGTCGCTCGACCCGATGACCGGGCGCGTGCTGGCGATGTCCGGCGGATGGAGCGGCGAGGTCAGCCAGTTCAACCGCGCGACCCAGGCGCAACGGCAGCCCGGCAGCTCGTTCAAGCCCATCGTGTATCTGACCGCCATGCAGTCCGGCCTGTCGCCCAGCCAACGGGTGCTGGACGCGCCGTTCGTGCAGAAGCTCGCCAACGGCGAAACCTGGGAGCCGAACAACTACGGCATGACCTTCGCCGGCCCCGTGCCGATACGCATTGCGCTGGAGCGGTCGCTGAACCTGGTCACGATCCGTTTGGCGGAAAAGGTCGGCATGGAAGCCATCGCCGACAACGCCATCGCCTTCCATGTGGTGGACGGGATGCCGCACGTGCTGCCGGCGGCGCTGGGCGCGGTGGAAACCACCGTGCTGCGCCAGGCCGCCGCCTATGGCGCGCTGGCGATGGGCGGGCGGGACGTGCTGCCCTCCATGGTGGATTCCATCCAGGATCGCGACGGCAAGGTGATCTGGCGGGCGGACAGCCTGTCCTGCACCGGCTGCGGCGACGCAAGCCAGCCGCCCGCCGTCGCCATCGCCGACAAGCGCCAGCAGATCGCCGATCCGCAAAGCGTGTTCCAGGTCGTGACGATGATGCAGGGCGTGGTGGCGAAGGGATCGGGCTTTGCGGCCGGCGCCGGGCTGAACCGTGCCATCGCGGGGAAGACCGGCACCAGCCAGGACTCGAACGACGCCTGGTTCGTCGGCTTCACGCCGGACCTGGTGACGGCGGTGTGGGTCGGGTTCGACAACAACACCAGCCTGGGCGACAAGGAAACCGGCGCCAACGTGTCCGCGCCGATCTGGCACGACTATATGGCGGTGGCGCTGAAGAACCGGCCCAACCTGCAGTTCCGCATGCCCGAAGGCGTGACGATGGCGTCGTGGAGCAGCGGCAGCGGCAGCCGGACGGATGCGTTCAAGCCGGATCAGGCGCCCGGCGCCAGCAGCGGCACCATCGGCGGGGGCAGCGGCGGCGGCGGCGGCAAGGGTGGTGACGGCGGCAGCGTCGCCGTCAGCAGCGGCGTCGGCGTGGACAGCGGCATGGGCGGCCTATATTAAGCCGGGCCATGTCCAATGACTCCGACACGCTCCACCAGCAACTGAGGCAGTCCTTCGCGCTGCTGAGGAGGCATCTTTGACTGGGATGCCTCCGTCGCGCGCCTGGACGAGCTGAACGCGCTTTCCGAAGACCCCGCCCTGTGGAATGACGCCACGGCGGCGCAGACCCTGATGCGCGAGCGCAACCGCCTGTCCGGCCTGATCGAAGGCGTGCGCAAGATGGAGGGCGAGGCGGACGACGCCGCCGAGCTGATCGCGCTTGCGGAAGCCGAGGGCGACGCGGCGATGGTCGCGGACGGGATGGCGACGCTGCACGCCGTCCAGGAAGAGGCCAAGCGGCGCGAGATCGAAAGCCTGCTGTCCGGCGAGGCCGACCCGAACGACGCCTACCTGGAGGTGAACTCCGGCGCCGGCGGCACGGAGGCGCAGGACTGGGCGGAGATGCTGGCGCGCATGTATGGCCGCTGGGCCGAGCAGCACGGCTACAAGGTGCAGCTCATGGAGCAGTCCGAGGGCGAGCAGGCCGGCATCAAGTCGGCCACCCTGCAGGTCACCGGCCCCAATGCCTATGGCTGGCTGAAGACGGAGGCCGGGGTTCACCGGCTGGTCCGCATCAGCCCGTTCGACAGCGCGGCCCGGCGCCAGACCAGCTTCGCCAGCGTCTGGGTGTATCCCGTGGTGGACGACAACATCGAGATCGAGGTCAACGAGAGCGACATCAAGGTGGACACCTACCGGGCCAGCGGCGCCGGCGGGCAGCACGTGAACAAGACGGACTCCGCCGTCCGCTTCACCCACATCCCGACCGGCATCATCGTGGCCTGCCAGACCGACCGCAGCCAGCACCGCAACCGCGCCACGGCGATGACGATGCTGAAGGCGAAGCTGTATGAGGCCGAGCTGCAGCGCCGTGAGACCGCGGCCAACGCGCAGGAAGCCGCCAAGACCGAGATCGGCTGGGGCCACCAGATACGCTCCTATGTGCTGGCGCCCTACCAGATGGTGAAGGACCTACGCACCGGCGTCGAGAAGGGCAACCCGTCGGCCGTGCTGGACGGCGACCTGGACGAGTTCATGGCCGCCGCGCTGGCTGCCCGGGTGGGCGCCACGCGCAGCGACGCGAGCGCGCAGGCGCAGTAGCGGCAAGGGCCTGCTTCGGCCGGGAGGGCAGGGCGGCTGTCTTGAACGGCTGGCTTTTGCAATCGGCGCGGTGATGGCCCCGGGGGCGGCGGACCGTTTACGCGAGGTGTGTTTACCTTGCGGGCTTCGAGCAGTTTACGATCGGGACCGCCCTATCCGGAGCGGTGCCATGCTCGACCAGGCCTGGGGTGGTCCCATAGGTTTGCGTGCTCTCCAAGGTGACAGTGCCCGCCTAACCAAGGCGAACAGCGGCGCACCTTTGGTGCTGGTCGCCTATGGACGGGACAATGCGCTCAAGTTGAAGCAGTCCGGTATCGCGGGACATTTTGTGGTGATCGAGCGCAAGTAGATCATAACACCATCCCGCCTCATGCGTTGTCCCCCCACTAACGTCGCAAGGGCACCGCATATGGAACAGATGAAGCCTATGGAACCCATGAAGCCAACAGATTTCCGCCCGGAATGGCGGCTGGAAGCCCTCGGCCAGCCCGCAACCGGCAGCAGCCAGACCGGAACCCTGAGCCTCGACGAATTGGAGACGTTATGAGAGGGACCGCGTCCAGCATGATGGACCTCACCTTTGCCTCATGGGAGACCATCTTTCATCGCACAGTGCTGATGGCGACCGGCACCTGCTCAGTTGCCGAATATCATAGCATGGTCTCCGAGAAGATGGCTGCTAGTGAGGCCTCGATAAGGGCATTGATGACAGGCGGAAGCGGCGTAGCGGTGATCGCTCCTTACTTGAAAGCGGCAAGTGCAAATGCCAAGCGGCTTCGGGGTTAACCCGCGAGGTCTCGCACGTAACTCCTGAGGCCGATGTGGCGTTGTCACATCGTTCCGCACCATGCTGCCTCGGACGGAGCAAGCGTCCGAGGCAGCATCTTGCTTTATTGCCTACGCGCCTGCTTTCCTGCCTTTCTTTGCCACCGGCGCCAGCGTGTTGCACTGATTATTTTGAAAATTTGCAATGAGTTAGGCAGACCAAAGACGAGAGTTAAGCCCAAAATGGCACAGATCGTTGCGGTTCGATCATTTTTCAGGCGACAATTGCGAGACCTTGCCAGCTAGGTCGCATCTACGTCCGAAACAACTGGCTGAATACGCTTCTCAATTCCATCGGGCTTAACCGGGGGTCCAAGCTTCAATTGATATAGCGCCACCTCGGCGCAGCGGAAGCTTCGGAAACTACCTAGGGTCTAGGGACAAAGTTTTAGCGGGATGAGTGTAAGCGTCAGCTGTAGGCCGCGGTTTTGGTTGTCCGGCGCTGGGGTATGCTGGGCTATGGTGTCCAGTTCCAGGGG
>CAHJWU010000247.1 GCA_903643085.1 Rhodospirillales bacterium | reverse complement strand
GTGCACCCGCGGCTCGGGCGCCTCGGCCACTTCCACCGGCGCCGCGCCGGCATGGGAGACGTGATGCCGGTCATTGCTGGCGTAGCGCACCGCCTCGCGTCCGCGCCGGGCGCGGGCGGCCACGGCGACGTTGACGTGGCGCGGGTAGCGGGGGCCGGCGGGAATGTCCATCGGCAGCTGGTTGACGGCGTATTGCTCGGCCGGCGAGCGCGCCTGCGGCCACTCGCCCCGTATGTAGGGGGCGATCATCGCCACGTAGCGCCGCGTCTCTGACGGCAGCGGCCGGTTATGCGTGAGGTAGTCCTCCAGCCGCGCCGGGCCGCCGTTATAGGCGGCGAGGAAGCCGGGGCTGCCGAACGCATCGTACATCTCGCGCAGGTAGGCGGTGCCGGCCATGATGTTGTTGTGCGGGTCGAACGCGTCATCCGGCAGGCCGTAGCGGGCGCGCACTTCGTCATAGGTGGCAGGCATCACCTGCATCAGGCCCATGGCGCCCACCGGGGAGGTGATGAGCGCGCCGCTGGCGGTGAACTCGCGGCCGTGTGACTCCACGCGCATCACCTCGCGTATCCAGCGCTCCGGCACGTCATATTTCTTGCTGGCCTCGGCGATGTAGGGGCCCCAGGGGTCATCCGGCGAGCCGGGCGGCGTGTAGCTGGGCTTGGCGCGCGCCACGTAGGTGGCGGCTTCCTGGGTGGCCGTCATCGGCGGCGAGTGCGAGGCGCAGGCGGAGAGCAACGCGGCCGCCGCCAGGGCGCACGCGCGCAGTAGCGAGGATGTGAAGAGGCCGTTCATGCCGTGCGCATCCGGACTGCATCCTTAACGTGGGTAACGGCGGGCCGGAGTCGGAGGCGACCTGCCAGGATTCCGGTGATGTATCTCGTCAGCTTTCGCAGGTAACCCTCTAAGGTATCGCTAAGCCGGCGGCAAGATGAAGTTGCAGAGCTGCGGACCGTCGGCCGCGCGGGGCCCGAGTGGCACAATTGCAACAGCGCGTAACACATCGGATTTTGACGGTTCGTTTACGGTTTCCCGGCGTCACGGAAAGATTATCGTGACTTTACGAACGTTAATCCGGCTTGCCCGCCGCCCCCTGATTCCGGGAGGCGTCGGTTTCTCCACTCCGTTGCCGCAGTCATCTCGCCTTCAGTTATTTCGCCTTTTGGGGGACTATTCTTTGACACTTCGACACAGGCTTGCAGGTTCGGTCGCCGTACTGGCCCTCATGCAGGCGCCGCTCGCGGGAAGCGCGTTCGCCCAGGTGGCGTCAGGCGCCCCGGGCCCGCTCACCAACACACAGCAATCCCCGCCGCTGTCGAGCGCGCCGGTCGCTCCCGCGGGCGCCGACGTGGGCACGGCGTCCGGCAGCGCCGCCGAGAACATCGTGGTCACCGGCTCGCGCCTGAAGACATCCAACGCGACCAGCGAGTCGCCCGTGGTCGTCGTCACCGCGGCGCAGATCGAGCACACGCAGGCACAGACGGTGGAAGACGTGCTGAGCAAGCTGCCCGAGATCGGCTTTTCGGGCTTCACCCGGGGCTACAACAACGGCGGCGGCGGCACGTCATGCCTCGAACTGCGTAACCTGGGTATCGAGCGCACGCTGGTGCTCGTGGACGGCAAGCGCTTCGTCGACGGCAACGCGAACTGCGTCGACTTGAACAACATCCCGCTGGCGCAGGTCGAGCGGGTCGAGATCCTGAAAGACGGCGCGTCGACCACCTATGGCGCGGACGCGATCGCCGGCGTGATCAACATCATCCTCAAGCACAATTTCTCCGGCGTCACCTTCAGCGCGAACGGTTCGATCGGCACCCAGAAGGGCGACGACAAGGGCGGCGAGCTGTCCGTGCTTGCGGGCACGAATTTCGACCACGGCAACTTCACCATCGGGCTCGATTACAACAATCAGGGTCCGGTGTTCCAGGCCGACCGGGCTTTCGGGCAGTATCCGGTTCAGTCGGACAGGCCGCTCGGCAAGAAGCAGACGGTCGGCTCGTTCTATAACGGCAACGGCGTCGTCCAGCCCGACGGCAACAACACCAATGCCAACACGATCAACCTGATCGGCAACGACAACGAGCTCAACCCGAACGGCAGCCTGGGCGCCGAGTACACCGGCGCGCGGTCACAGCGGTTCAATTTCGGCGCGTTGCAGCAGCTTGCCGACTCGATCGAGAAGGAAAGCATCACCAGCACCGCCAACTACGAATTCAACGACCACATCACCGGCTTCATGGAAGGCTTCTTCACGCACAAGAGAACGCAGGAGCAGCTGGCGCCGCAGCCGGTGGACGGGGCGCTTCCCGGCTCCGGCCTGCCAGACGCGTTCGTGATTCCTGGCGCGGTGAACGGCAACGCTGGCAATCCCTACCTCACGGCGCTGCTGGGCGATCCGAACGCCGGGGCGATCGACCTGTTCAAGCGCCAGACCCAGTTCGGTGACCGCCAGTACAGGCAGACGGACAACACCTTCCAGATCAATACCGGCTTCAAGGGCGATATCGGCTACGGCTGGAACTACGAAGTGTTCTTCCAGTATGGCGAGGACGACGACCAGACCACCAACACCAACAACATCAACTTCCTGCACGTTGAAAATCAGGTCGGCTTCCAGCAGATCACGGCCACGCCGGCCGAGCAGGCGGCAATCGCCGCCAACAGCTATACCGGCGGGTTCGACAACACCACGTATGGCATATACAATCCCAACGTCTGCATCGCCTCCGCCGGCTGCACGCTGGCCAATCCGTTCGGCAAGAACTACACGGCCCAGCAGATCGCGTACGACACCTACACCGAAGCGCAGCAGAGCCGCTACACGCTGAAGGTGTACGGCGGCAACGTCAGCAACAACGAACTGTTCCAGTTGCCGGCCGGCCCCGTCGGTCTGTCGCTTGGCGTGGAACACCGCACGGAGTCGGGCGACTTCACGCCGGATTCACTCGATCTGACGGGTGAAGGCCTGGGCAGCACTGCCAAGCCGACGAACGGCTCGTTCGACGTGACGGAAGTGTACGGCGAGACACGCATCCCGATCCTGAAGGACCTGCCTGGCGTCAAGGACCTCCACATCGACGTGGGCGGCCGCTTCTTCAGCTACAACAATTTCGGCTCCGGCGAGACGTGGAAGGTCGCCGGCAACTACACGCCGATCGATGGCATACGCTTCCGCGGCTCGGACGGCGTGGCGTTCCGCCAGCCGAGCGTCAACGACCTGTTCACCGGCCAGGCCATCAGCTTCAACGGTGCCAACGACCCTTGCGCCCAGGTGGGCAGCTACGGAAGCAAAACCGGCATAGTGCAGGCGAACTGCGCCAAGCAGGGCATCAACACGGCCACCTTCACACAGGTGGGCAGCCAGGTGCAGGCCATCGTCGGCGGCAACCCGAACCTCACGCCGGAGACCGCACGCACGCAGACGATCGGCGTCGTCTTCACGCCGCCTTTCGTTCCTCGCCTGTCGGCGACGGCTGATTTCTCACGCACGAGGATCAACAACTCGATCGGCATCCTGCCCACGCAGTTCATTCTGGACAACTGCTACACGCAGGCGAACTTCAATCCCGGCACCGCCGTGGCCAGCGATCCCTGCAGCCTGGTTTCTCCGCGCGCCGGCACCGGCCAGCTCAACACCATCACGCAGATCAACGAGAACCTCGGCGTGACGCGTACGGAGGCGCTGGATCTGGGCCTGACATACTCCTACCCGCTGAACGGATACGGCACGTTGTCGTTGCAAAACGACCTGACGATCACGATGAAGTATCAGCAGCAGAACGTGACCAACGGCCCGTTCGTCGGCTACCTGAACACCATCGGTGTCCTGGCATCCAACCTTCCGGCCTATCCGCGCTATCGTGACAATGCCAGCCTGAACTGGCGTTTCGGCGATTTCCAGTTCGGCTACACGATGCGCTTCATCGAGGGGACGATCTTCGACACCTACCCTGGCCCTTACACGCAAGGCACAGGCAAGACTCAGCACGCTTCGGCCGCGACACCTGACGTGTACTACCACGACATCAACCTCGCCTACGACTACCACAACTTCACCCTCAACCTCGGCGTGCAGAACCTGTTCGACAAGCAGCCGCCTTACGTCGAGGATACCGGCACCAACACGGACACCAACGTCTATGACTTCCTCGGCCGCGTGGTGTACCTGAAGACGTCCCTGCGTTTCTGAGATTGCCTGCCGAACGCAATGTCGTTGTGACACCTGCCGGGCCGTACGGCCCGGCAGCCTGTATCGGAGACACGTGCACCACCATGCGTTTTACCCGCATCTCCGTATCCGCCTTCTTTGCCATACTTTACCTTGCCGGCTGTGCCGGTACGCCGCCGCCCGGCGCACAGGCCAGCGCCGCCCATCACGGCAAATGCGAGCATGTCACCGGAAGCATGCTCTGCGCCGACAATGACGACGCACTCTCCAGCAACAACTCTCCGGGATCGTCCGCGCCCGCTGCCAACGGGACGCAAAGCCAGTTGTCCGGCGCCCGTTGAGGCGGGGCGGGAGGGCTCCTGTCGGCAAGCAAAGGCGGCGTCCCGGCCCGGACGCCTGCGCCGGCATGACAGTGTCCGGCCGCGCTGACGCGATAAGCCGCCGGTAAGCCGTGGCCGTTGGCTGTCGCCGATGCGATGTGATCGCGAGGAGGTGTGCGGGCGGGTCCATGTCCTCCGATCGCGGGGTTGCCGGCTCGCTTTGACCACGAGCGTTGCCTAGTCGGGTATGAGGAACGTGGCATTTCCCGGCGCCGACACTTTGGCCGCACAGCGCGACCTCGCCGCCAGCCTGCTGGAAGCCGGCAGGTCAGAGGACGCGCGCGGCCTGCTCGAGGCCCTGCTTGCGGCCCAACCGCGCGACTCCGCCGCACGCCTGCTGCTCGGGCGCTGCCGTCATCTCGGCGGCGATGTGGGCGGCGCAGAAGCGGCGTACCGCGCCTGTCTCAGGCTCGACCGCGGCGACGCCGAAGCCGCGCAAGCTCTGGCGGGCCTGCTCGAGGCGAGCG
>CAHJWU010000246.1 GCA_903643085.1 Rhodospirillales bacterium | reverse complement strand
GAGGCGACCGCGCTGGCCGTCCTGCGAAGCCTGACGGCGCCTGTCGCCTGCGGCGCCGGCCTGCTGGAATGCCGCGTCAGCATCGGCCTGGTCATGCTGCCCGAGCAAGCCGCGGATGCGGACGACGCGCTGCGCGCGGCAGGCGCGGCGCTGGACCACATGCGCGCGGGTGGCGGGGCCGGCTGGCGCTTCTACGATCCGGACCGCGACGACGCGGCACGCCGGCGCGCCGCCCTGGCGGCCGAGTTCCGCGCCGGCCTGTCGGCCGGCCAGGTAGTACCCTTCTACCAGCCGATCATAGACCTCGCGAACGGCCGGATCGTCGGGCTGGAGGTGCTGGCGCGCTGGCAGCACCCCACGCGCGGCCTGCTGCCGCCGGAGCTGTTCATCCCGTTGGCCGAGGAGCTGAACCTGACCGGCCACATAACCGAGACGTTGATGCGCCGCGTGATCGCCGATGCACGCGACTGGCCGGCGTGGCTGTATTTCGCCTTCAACGTCTCGCCCGGGCAGCTGCGCCAGCTGGTCGGCCTGATACGCAACCCGCCGCTCTGGCCGGAAGGCATGCTTGATCCCGCACGGCTGGAAGTGGAAGTGACCGAGAGCGCGCTGATCGAGGACATCGACGTGGCGCGCGAGGTGGTCGCCCTGCTGCAGCTGCGCGGCACGCGCGTGGTGCTGGACGATTTCGGCACCGGCTACAGCAATTTCTTCCACCTGCGCGAACTGCCGTTCGACCGTATCAAGATCGACCGCAGCTTCGTCATGGACATCGCCTCCGACGAGCGGGCGGAGGCCTGTGTCTGCGCGATGCTGTCTCTGGGCAGCCGGCTGGGCATCCCCATGGTGGCCGAAGGTGTGGAGAGTGCTGCGATCGAGGCGCGCATGGCCGAGCTGGGCTGCCGGTTCGGACAGGGCTTCCTCTACTCCGAGCCGGTGCCGCATTCCGGCGTGGCCGGGCTGGTGCGGAGGTTCTCCGGGCGGGAGAAGGCCGGGAGAAGGGAGGCGGTCCTGTTCTGAAATGCCGGCGTTGCCGGGCAAGAAAGGCCTTCCGTTTCAAGAAAGCAGCAAATTTCTGCGTTCCCGCATTGGCAACACACATCCTTTCCGGAAGCGCCGGGACGCTGCACGGCGGGGAACAGACGCTTTTAGCCTTTCCAAGAACCGTCCGCCTGCCTCACTTCATTTCCTTGAACTTGAAGCGGCACCAGGCGGCCGCCGCACACCGCCAGCACTCCGGGCGACGCGCCTTGCACACGTAGCGCCCGTGCAGGATCAGCCAGTGATGCGCCTGGCGGAGCATGTCCGGCGGGATGCGCGCCACCAGGCCGTCCTCCACCTCGCGCACGTTCTTGCCTGGCGCGATTCCGGTGCGGTTGCCCAGGCGGAAGATGTGGGTGTCCACCGCCATCGTCGCCTCGCCGAAGGCCACGTTCAGCACCACGTTTGCCGTCTTGCGGCCGACGCCCGGCAGCGCCTCCAGGGCCGCGCGGTCATGCGGCACCTGGCCGCCATGGTCGCGTAGCAGGATCTCCGACAAAGCGACCACGTTGCGGGCCTTGGCCTGCCACAGCCCGATCACGCGTATGTGCCGGCTGACCCCCTCCGCGCCGAGAACGACCATCTCGGCCGGGCCGGGAGCTTCTGCGAACAGGCCGACGGTCGCCTTGTTGACGGAGGCGTCGGTCGCCTGGGCGGAGAGCACGACGGCCACCAGCAGGGTGTAAGGGTCGGTGAAGGCCAGCTCGGTCTGCGCGTCCGGCCGCATGGCGGCGATGGCCTGCAGGAACGGGCCGACATCGGCGCGCGGCATGCGTGTGGCTGGGCGAGGGGCGGCTGCAGGCATGGCGGTTCGCCTCCGGCGTCTGGCAACTTGGGCAGGGTGGCACCATTATAGGGTGCGTCGCGGGCTGGAACCGGCAAAGGCAGGAAAGGTCCTTTTCTTTGAAGAGAAGCAAAAAGCGTTCGAGTCGCTGTCGCGCGCCCGTCCTCCGGCCGCCGACAGGGAGCGGAAAGTTTTTGGTCCTGTTCAGCAAAGGACTGCTTTCTTCCTTGTCTTACCCGTGACCTCCGAAATCTTGGACCCGATCGTCTTCGAAGCCGAAGTGACCCCGCATCGCAGCCTGTCCGCGCGCGGCCTGCGCCGGGTCCTGGGGTTCGTGGCGGCCGTCAGCCTCTGCACCACTTCGGTGTTCTGGTATCTGGGCGCCTGGCCGATCGCCGGTTTCAACGGCGGCGAGATCCTGCTCGCCATGGTCCTGTTCCGCATGCATGCGCGATCGCGCAGGCAACGCGAGGTTCTGCTGCTGAGCAACCAGGCGCTGCGCATCGTGCGGACGGATGCGAAGGGCCGCGACAGCGAGAGCCGGCTCTCGCCCGGCTGGCTGAACGTGATCCTGCAGGAGCGGCCCGGCCGGGTGCCGGGGTTGTTCCTGACGTCGCGCGGGCAGCATGTGGAAGTCGGTGCGGCGCTCGGCGAGCCGGAGAAGCGGGACCTGGCGCAGGCTTTGTCCGAGGCGGTGCACCGGCTGAAGAATCCGGTGTTCGATAATCCGCAGTTGCGGGCGGAGGCTTAGCAGGAAAGCAAGGCCTTCTTTTTTGAAAAAAAGAAGCAAAAAACTTTTGCTCCCTGTCGGCGGCTGCCGAAGCGTCCGCGACAGCCGAGATAAAAGTTTTTTGCTTCTTTTTTTCAAAAAAGAAGGCCTTGCTTACTTCTTGCCGATATCCTCAGCCACCCGCGGCGCCCGCAGAAGCGCGTTGATGTGCATGGCATATTCCAAAGCCGTATCCGCCAGGAACGTCACGTCCGGCGCCACGCGCAGCCGCATTTCGTGAGCCAGCTGCGCGCGGAAGAACGGCGCGGCACGGCGCAGCGCCGGCAGTTTCGCCTCGATGTCCGTGCGGCCCAGCCGCGTCACGAACGCGGTCGCGTGCTTCAGGTCTGGCGACATGCGCACTTCCGTCACCGTGATCAGGATGTCCGCCAGGTCCGGGTCGTGAAACGCGCCGCGGGTGAAGATGGCGGACAGGACGTGGCGGATTTCCTCGCCAACGCGGAGCTGGCGCTGGGAGGGCGGCTTGGGGCCGGCCTTGCGGCTGGCGGTCTTGGACAGCCGGGGCGGAGCGGCGCGCGTCTTCTCCGCCCGGCTGTCTTTTCCCCCGCTGTCCTTGCGACTCAGCTTCAAGCCGGAACCAGCTCGCTTTCGTAGCACTCGACGAGGTCGCCCTCGCGCAGGTCGTTGTAGCCGGCAAACGAGAGCCCGCACTCGTAGCCGCGGGCAACCTCGCGCACGTCGTCCTTGAAGCGCTTGAGCTGGCTGAGCTCGCCCTGATGAATGACCACGCCCTCGCGCAGCAGGCGGACGCCGCAGCCGCGTTTCACCAGGCCCTCGGTGATCATGCAGCCAGCGACCTTGCCCGTCTTGGTGATGTCGAACACCTTGCGGATCTCGGCGTAGCCCAGAAAGTTCTCGCGGTATTTCGGCGAGATCTTGCCCTTCACCAGCTGGGTGATGTCGTCAGCCACCTGGTAGATGATCGAGTAGTAGCGGATCTCCACGCCGTCGCGATGCGCGAGCTCGCGCGCCTGGCTGCTGGCGCGCACGTTGAAGCCGACGATCATCGCGTGGCTGGCTTTCGCCAGCTGGACGTCGCCCTCGGTGATCTGGCCCACGCTCGAATTGAGCACGCGCACCTTCACCTCCTCGTGCTCCAGTTTCAGCACGGTGGCCTGGATCGCCTCGGCACTGCCCTGCACGTCCGCCTTGATCACCACGGCCACTTCCTTCTGCGCGCCGGCGGCAATGCGCGTCAGCATCTGCTCCAGCGTGCCGCGGGCGGCGGTGGCGCCGGCGGCCGCCTTGTCGCGCACCTTGCGGGTGCGGAACTCGGAGACTTCGCGGGCCTGCTGCTCGTCCTCCACCACGATGAACGGCTCGCCGGCGGACGGCACGCCGCCCAGGCCGAGTATCTCCACCGGAGTGGACGGGCCGGCGACCTTGATGGGCTTGTTCTTGTCGTCGAGCATGGCGCGCACGCGGCCCCATTCGGCGCCGCAGACGATGATGTCGCCCTGACGCAGGGTGCCGTTCTGGATCAGGATCGTGGCCACCGGGCCGCGGCCGCGATCCAGCCGGCTTTCGATCACGCTACCTTCGGCGGGACGGTTCGGGTTGGCGCGCAGATCGAGGATCTCGGCCTGCAGGAGGATAGCCTCCTCCAGCTTGTCGAGGTTCATCCGCTTGGTGGCGGACACCTCCACGTCCTGGGTGTCGCCACCCAGATCCTCCACCACGATCTCATGGCTCAGCAGTTCCTGGCGCACGCGCTGCGGGGTCGCACCCTGCTTGTCCATCTTGTTGATGGCCACGATGATCGGGGCGTGCGCGGCCTTGGCGTGTTTGATCGCCTCGATGGTCTGCGGCATCACGCCGTCGTCGCTGGCGACGACCAGGATGACGATGTCGGTCACCGAGGCGCCGCGGGCGCGCATCGACGTGAAGGCCTCGTGGCCGGGCGTGTCGATGAAGGTGATCTGGCTGCCTGAGGGCAGCGTCACCTGGTAGGCGCCGATGTGCTGGGTGATGCCGCCCGCCTCGCCGGCCGCCACGTCCGTGGCGCGAAGCGAGTCGAGCAGGGAGGTCTTGCCGTGGTCCACGTGGCCCATGATGGTGACCACGGGGGCGCGGGGGATCAGGTCCTCGTCCTCGTCGATGTCGCCTTCGATGGCGTCCTCGATGTCGGATTCGGAGACGCGGCGCACGCGGTGGCCGAATTCCTGCACCACCAGCTCGGCGGTATCGGAATCCAGCACCTGGGTGACGGTTGCCATCACGCCCAGGCGCATCAGGGTCTTGACCACATCGACGGCGCGGGCGGCCATGCGGTTGGCGAGTTCCTGGACGGTGATCGCGTCGGGCAGCACCACGTCGCGCACCACGCGCACCTGGTCGGCGCGCAGCGCGGCGAGCTCGGCCTGGCGGCGTTCGCGCTCGCGCTGGCGGCGCACGCTGGCCAGGCTGCGGGTCTTCTCGTCCTCG
>CAHJWU010000245.1 GCA_903643085.1 Rhodospirillales bacterium | reverse complement strand
CCAGGAACTGGCTCAGGTGGGCGCGGGCTTCAGGGCCCAGATGGGCTGGCGCGAAACCTATCGCATCGAAGCCTAGCTTCAGGGCCTGGTCGCGTATGCGGGTGTCAGGCAAGGAAGGCCTTCTTTTCTGAAGAAAAGAAGCAAAAGACTTCTACCCCTGGCGCCTGCACGGCCCGCTGCGCCGGTATCAGGACTGGCGCGATCGCATCAGCTGCGCCAGGCGCAGAGGTTTGGGTCTTTGTTGCAAAAAAGAACTGCTTGCCTGCTTCAGCCACGCCCGCGATACCCCGGCACTCCCTGCTCCGGCACCCACGCCCCATCGGGCGGGGCGCCACTCTGCCAGAATACGTCAATCGGGATGCCGCCACGCGGATACCAGTAAGCGCCGATACGAAACCACACCGGCGTGAGCAGCTCCATCAGCCGCTCGGCGATCTGCATGGTGCAGGCCTCGTGAAACGCCCCATGGTTGCGGAAACTGCCAAGGAACAGTTTCAGTGACTTGCTCTCCACCAGCCACTGCGAGGGGATGTAGTCGATCACCAAATGGGCGAAATCCGGCTGCGACGTGAGCGGACAGAGTGACGTGAACTCCGGCGCGGCGAAGCGGACGACATAGTGCTTGCCCGGCGCCGGCGCCGGCACGCGCTCCAGCCGCGCCTCTGCCGGCGATTGCGGCCAGACGGTGGGCTGGCCGAGCTGGGTCAGGTCTGACGGGACCGTGTCCAGCATCACTGCAGGCTTCCGCCTGACCACCACCCGATGACAGTCGCGATGACCGTCCACGGCTCGGACGCAGCCTGCGCGCGCTTGCGGAGGATGTCAGCTCGCACCTGACCCACATCCAGATCCTCGCGTGACGGAAACAGCTGCCTGCTCATATGGCCCACTCACATAGCCTGCTGGTATGGCCAGCTCATGTAGCACGCGACGCGTCGTTGGTCAGGTCTGACGCGTGTTGCCGTCCCATGTCGGCCTGTCGCCAACCCGTCCGCGCCTCCGCGGCGAACGCCGTCAGCCTTCCCTCCACGATCGCCGCACGCAGACCCCGCATCAGCGACTGGTAATAGGCGATGTTGTGCCAGGTCAGCAGCATCGGCCCCAGCATCTCCTCGCAGCGGAACAGATGGTGCAGATAGGCCCGGCTGTGCCGCGCACATGCCGGGCAGGCGCACGCGGGATCGACCGGCTCAGCATCGCCGGCATGGCGCGCGTTGCGCATGTTCAGCACGCCGAGGCTGGTGAACGCCCGCCCGGTGCGCCCCGCCCGCGTCGGCATCACACAGTCGAACATGTCCACGCCGCGCATCACGCTGCCCACCAGATCATCAGGCGTGCCCACGCCCATCAGATAGCGCGGCCGGTCCGCAGGCAGATGCGGCACCGTCGCTTCCAGCGTGTCGAGCATCGCCGCCTGGCCCTCGCCCACCGCCAGCCCGCCAATTGCGTAGCCCTCGAACCCCATTGCCCGCAAAGCCTCGGCCGAACGCGCCCGCAGGTCCGGGTACACCCCGCCCTGCACGATGCCGAACAGCGCGTAGCCGTCGCGCCCCACGAACGCCGCCCGGCACCGCGCGGCCCAACGCATGGACAACGCCATGCTGGAAGCGGCCACCGCATGCGTCGCCGGAAACGCCGTGCATTCGTCCAGCACCATGGTGATCGTGGCGTCCAGAAGATGCTGTATCTCCACCGCCCGCTCAGGCGTCAGCCGGTGCTTGGTGCCGTCCAGATGCGAGGCGAACGTGACGCCCCCCTCGTCCAGCGTGCGCAACTTGCCCAGCGACATCACCTGGAACCCGCCGGAATCCGTCAGGATCGGCCCCGGCCAGTCCATCATCCTGTGCAACCCGCCCAGCGCCGCCACCCGTTCCGCACCAGGCCGCAGCATCAGGTGATACGTGTTGCCAAGCACGATACCGGCGCCCGTGCTGCGCACCGCATCCGCCGTCATCGCTTTCACCGTGCCCGCCGTGCCGACCGGCATGAACACCGGCGTCTGCACCGCGCCGTGCGCTGTGTGCAGCGTGCCGGCCCTTGCTTCTCCGTCTTTGGCTTCTTGGGTCCAGAGGAAGTCAGGCAAGGCAGGCAGTCCTTTTTTGAAAAGGACCAAAAAACTTTTGCTTCCCCGCCCACATCGCGGCACGCGCCGGTCCTGTAAACACGCGCATCGGCGGAGCAAGCCCGCGCCTTGATGCAGGCGAAGAAGTAGAAGTTTTGTGCTTCTTTTCTTCAAGAAAGAAGGCCTTGCCTGCTCTCATGCCCGCGTCAGCAAAGTCGCGTCCCCGTACGAGTAGAACCGATACCCCGAAGCGACCGCATGCGCATACGCCGCCTGCATGCGCACGGTACCGGCAAACGCGCATACCAGCATGAACAGCGTGGAGCGCGGCAGATGGAAATTCGTCAGCAGCAGGTCCGCGCTGCGCACAAGCCGACCCGGATGGATGAAGATGTCTGTCTCGCCGGCAAACGGCCGCGTCTCCCCGTCCGCGCCGGTGGCCGTCTCCAGCAGCCGCAGGCTGGTGGTCCCTACCGCCACGATGCGCCGCCCGGCCGACCGCGCCGCATTGATCGCCGCGCACGCCGCCGCATCCAGCACGCCATGCTCGGCATGTATACGATGCCCGGTCAGCGTCTCGCCGCGCACCGGCAGGAAGGTGCCGGCCCCCACATGCAACGTCAGCATCACGCGCGACACGCCGCACGCCGCCAGGCGCGCCAGCAAGGCCTGCGTGAAATGCAGCCCGGCCGTGGGCGCCGCCACCGCCCCGTCATGGGCCGCGAACACCGTCTGGTAGTCCGCCTGGTCCTGCGCCGTAGGTCCCTCCGGCCGCGCGATATACGGCGGCAGCGCCAGCGCGCCCGCCTGCGCCAGGGCCTGCGAGAACGCCTCCCCCGCGCGGTCGAACACCAGCGTCACTCCGCCATCGCCGTCCCGGCCGGCCACCTCGGCGGCAAACCCATCGCATCCGTCAAATGCCAGGATGTCGCCAACGCGCAGCCGCCGGGCGTTGCGCGCCAGCGCGTGCCAGCTCCCATCCGCCAGCGGCCGGTCCAGCGTGATGCCGATACGCGCAGCACCGCGCCGCGCCCGCAGCTGCGCCGGGATCACCCGCGTGTCGTTGGCCACCAGCAGGTCGCCCGCGCGCAGCAGCTCCGGCAGGTCGCCCACACGCCGGTCGGACAACCCGCCATCCACGCATAACAGCCGCGCTGCCTCGCGCGGCACCGCGGGATGCTGGGCGATCAGCCCCGTCGGCAGGGCGAAGTCGAAATCGGCGGTGTGCAGCCATCCTCCCGAAGCGGGATCACTCAAGGTAGGAGGCGATCTCGATCAGGTTGCCGTCCGGGTCCCGGCAATAGACGCTGTTTATCTCGCCCAGCGCGCCATGCTTCTTCACCGGCCCGGCTTCCACCGCCACGCCGCAGCTGTGCAGATGCGCCACCACGTCCAGCGGCCCCACCGCCGTGATGAAGCACAAATCCTGGCTGCCGGGTTTGCTCTCCCGCCCGCTGTTCCATCCCAGCGCATCGGCCGGCCGCACGTTGATCTTCTGGCCGCCGAACTTCAGCGCGCAGCGCCGCTCCGGGCCGAAATCCTCGCGCTCCATGCCGAGCACGCGCTGGTACCAGGCGGCGGTGATCTCCACCTCGTGGGCGGTGACCACGAGATGGTCCAGGCGATCTACTGTGAAACGCATGGGGGGCTTCTAGGGCGCGCAAGGGAAGGAAGGAAGGCCTTCTTTTTTGAAAAAAAGAAGCAAAAAACTTTTGACCCGCTGTCGCGGACCTTTCCGGAAACTCGCCGACAGGGAGCAAACGTTTTTTGCTTCTTTTTTTCAAAAAAGAAGGCCTTCCTTTCTTCCTTGCTCCACGCCATACAACGCTCGTTCCACTATCCCCCGCGGGAGAGCAGCAGGCCGTGCGCCTGCCGCCGAAGGCGCAACCGGCCCCCGGAAACGCTCAGGCACCAAGGACCGCGGGAGATCGGAGCCTCTGGAAAGCCGGCGGGCGACTGCCGCACCGACGGAGAAAGGGCGCTCGCCCGAATCTCTCAGGTTCCGTGACAGAGGGGGGTCAGACGGCCGGGCGACCGGACCTGACCTCGCGTGACCGGAACCTGACTTTATGCCCGACCTGCTCGATCCCGACCCTGTCCCGCCGCCGCGCACCACGCCGCTGGATGCGCTGCACCGCCGCCTTGGCGCCAGGATGGTGGACTTTGCCGGCTGGTGCCTCCCCGTGCAGTTCGCCGGCACGCTCGCCGAGCACGCCCACACACGCACCCGCGCCAGCCTGTTCGACGTTTCGCACATGGGCCAGATCTCGCTGCACGGCCAGGATGCCGCGGCCGCGCTGGAGAAGCTGACGCCCAGTGACATCGTGGGCCTGGCCCCGGGCCGCCAGCGCTACGCCCTGCTCACCAACGAGCTTGGCGGCATCATCGACGACCTCATGGTCGCCAAAAGCGAGAACCGGCTGTTCGTGGTGCTGAACGCCTCGCGCAGCGAGGAAGACGTCCGCCACCTGCGCATACACGGCATCGCGCCCGAGCTGCACGAAGACCGCGCGCTGCTCGCCCTGCAGGGGCCTCTCGCCGCGACCATCATGGAACGCCTCGCGCCGCCGGCCGCCGCCCTGGCCTTTCTTGGCGTCACCTCCTGCCCCGTCGCCGGCATCGCCTGCTGGGTCAGCCGCAGCGGCTACACCGGCGAGGACGGCTTCGAGATCTCCGTCCCCGCGCAGGATGCGGACGCGCTCGCCACACGCCTGTTGGCCGAGCCGGAATGCGCGCCCGCGGGTCTCGCCGCGCGAGACACGCTGCGGCTGGAGGCCGGCCTATGCCTCTACGGCCAGGACATCGACATGCTGACCAGCCCCGTCGAGGCCGGCCTCGCCTGGACCATTCCGAAGCGGCGGCGCGAGGCGCGCGACTTCCTCGGCGCGCCCACCATCTCCGACCACCTGGCGCACGGCCCGCACCGTAGGCGCGTGGGCATACGCCCGGACGGCCGCGCGCCGGCCCGGGCCGGCACCACCATGGCGGCGCAGGACGGCACGGAGGCGGG